>NZ_LGZA01000002.1:0-171234 GCF_001308005.1 Neisseria sp. 74A18 | reverse complement strand
AATATCTATTTTCTCAAAAATAGAAAATTAAAATACTATTTTTTAATTTATTTTTTATTTCAAACAAAGGCTTGAATAGCCAAGCATCATTATCTGTGTTTTTACTGCAACTTAGCGGCATCGCATACCGTTTGTTCCTTTTTAAAACCGATTGTCTCTTATATGCAACTCATATAAATAATTTACCCTAACGATTTTTATTCTCAAAGAATAGCCGGATCGCCGCCAAAACCATAGATATGGTGTAAAATCGACCTTAGTTAAACATTCAGACGGCCGAGATAACAGGCCGTTTTCTCTCTTTTCTTTCATACAGCAAACGGCCGGCAAAAGGAAAATCATGAAAAAACTGAAATTTACAAAAATGCATGGTTTGGGTAACGACTTTATGGTTGTTGACGGAATCAGCCAAGAGCTGGATTTGAGCAACGCGCCTTTGGCAAAATGGGCCGACCGCCATACCGGCGTAGGGTTTGACCAACTTTTACTGGTAGAAAAACCCAGTTCCGAATCGGTAGATTTCCGCTACCGCATTTTTAATGCAGACGGCGGAGAAGTAGAACAATGCGGTAACGGCGCACGCTGTTTCGTCCGCTTTGTGGTGGATAAAGGGCTGACGGAAAAAACAGAAATTGTTGTCGAAACCGCGCGTGGAATCATTTTGCCGCGCTTGGCGGAAAACGGTTTGGTTACCGTTAATATGGGCAAACCGCACTTCATGCCGTCTGAAATACCGTTTATTCCTGCGGCGGGCGAAGCTGCCGATTCTCTAACCCATATTATCCTGATCGGTTTGGAATCTGTGGCGGTTAGCTGCGTGAGCATGGGCAACCCCCATGCGGTAATCGTAGTGGAAGATGTCGATACGGCTCCGGTCGAAATATGGGGTTCGGCCGTAGAGTCGCACGAACAGTTTCCGGAGCGCGTCAATGTAGGTTTTATGCAGGTTGTCAACGATAAACACATCCGCTTGAGAGTGTATGAGCGCGGCACGGGTGAAACACAAGCCTGCGGCACCGGAGCATGTGCGGCGGTGGTTACCGGCGTCCGCTTGGGCTTATTGGCCGAAGGCGAAGAAGTGCGGGTAAGCCTGCCCGGCGGAGATTTGTTCATTACTTGGCAAACAGGTGCCGATGTCATGATGACAGGCCCCGTTAAAACCGTGTACGAAGGCGAGCTGCAATACTGATGAAAAAAGAAAACGTTTTGGATTTTTTAAGGCAGCACCCTGATTTCTTGGCAGAGCATGCCGATGAACTGGGCATACGCCTGCGTGATGACAAAGTGCGCTCGTTTGCTCAAGCCCAATTAACCGCTTCCCGGCTCAAAATCGAAAAAATGGCCGGGCAGCTGCAAACCATGATCACCGATTCGGAAGCAAACCGAAAAATCGTACAGCGCCAAATGGCATTAGACATTAAATTATTACAAGCCAACACGGTGGCACGGCTGGTTCAGGCTTTATATTCATCACTAGAACATGATTTCGATATACGCCACTTCCGCTTGGTATTAATCGCCGAACCGAAAAACAAAGTGCGTATTCCCGAAACAATCGTTCTGCCTGCCAAAGCAGATAAAGCACGCAAACAGATCGCAAATCTCCGCGCTCCCGTTTTAGGCACTAAAATCAGCGCGGAAATTCGTGAACTGCTGCCTGAAAATAACACGATACCCGAAAGTTATTTGCAACTTCCCATCCTGATAGGCGGTACCACAGGCGGCTTATTGCTTGCCGCAGACGAAAACGTAAACCGTTTTGCCGCCGGCTTGGAAACCGAAACCGTCTGCCATCTGGCAGATGCCGTCGGAGCCGCCTTATCCCGCATGATGGGATACCGTTGATATGGCAATCGGTTTTGATTTGTTGGCATTGGCCGTTTATATCGCTGTATTTATCACGGCGGCATTTAAAGCCGGTCAGTTTCAGTGGTTATGGGCAAGCGTGCTTCTTTGGTTGGGAGTCAGCACAATAGGCGCACGGTTGCTGCCGGGCATCTTAGGCATCACGCATCTTGCACCTTTATATATTCCTCATTTCTATATCACGCTGGCCAGCCTGTTTTTTTTCATCAACCATTGGAAAAAACTACCCGAAAAAGGCTGGTGGCATACTCAAGAAGCAGGCAGCTTTATCAGCTTGTTTGCAGTGAGCGGGCTATTGATGACAACGGTTTCGGCATTGCTTACATTATTGGTATATATGCGTTTTCCTACCGGTATTACGCCTTATGTGATGCCTGCCCTGCTTCAAATGTATGCACTCAAACCTGCCTATTGGTTTGCCGCGCAGGGTTTTATCATGTTGGTTTTTTATGCTCACCGCAGCCTGATTTCAAACGAATCTGCCAACCGCTTCAGCAGCAAACAGATTCAGGCCGGAATTTTAATGGCTTTTTTATTTCAGACGGCCTATGTGTTCAATGAGTTGCTCAATATCCGCTTCGGCTGACAAACTTTAAACAGACTCTTAACAACTAAAAGTTATAACCTAAGAAATATAAAATATTGGGCTTTCATACAATTTGAATATAGTATGAAAATGTCCGTTATTTTGATTTATTTTGATTGATCAGGAGCAAAATGATGAATATTGCACGCAATATTACCGATTTGATCGGCAACACCCCATTGGTTGAACTCAACCGCCTGACAGAGGGTCTGCCCGGCCGCGTAGTAGCTAAACTAGAGTTTTTCAACCCCGGCAGCAGCGTTAAAGACCGCATTGCCGCTTCCATGCTCGATGCTGCCGAAAAAGCAGGAAAAATCAATAAA
Source organism: Neisseria sp. 74A18 (assembly GCF_001308005.1). Taxonomy (NCBI): domain Bacteria; kingdom Pseudomonadati; phylum Pseudomonadota; class Betaproteobacteria; order Neisseriales; family Neisseriaceae; genus Neisseria; species Neisseria sp. 74A18. The sequence continues at coordinate 168,459 of NZ_LGZA01000002.1, read as the reverse complement.
AACACGGTAATCGTAGAAGCCACCAGCGGCAACACCGGCATCGGTTTGGCCATGGTATGTGCCGCCCGCGGTTACAAATTGGCGATTACCATGCCTGAGAGCATGAGCAAAGAGCGACGCATGCTGCTGCGTGCTTTTGGAGCCGAACTGATTTTAACGCCTGCGGCAGAAGGTATGGGCGGTGCGATTGCCAAAGCAAAATCTCTCGTTGACGAGCATCCCGAAACTTATTTCATGCCGCGCCAGTTCGATAACGAAGCCAATCCCCAAATCCACCGCGAAACCACAGCCGAAGAAATTTGGCGCGACACCGACGGCCAAGTGGATATTTTCGTATCGGGCGTAGGCACCGGCGGTACAGTAACCGGTGTAGGCGAGGTATTGAAAGCGCGTAAGCCGGGTGTACAAATCGTAGCGGTTGAACCCGAAGCCTCTCCCGTGCTCAGCGGCGGCGAAAAAGGCCCTCATCCGATTCAGGGCATCGGTGCAGGCTTCGTTCCCAGCATTCTGAACACAGAAGTGTACGATACGATTATTAAAGCTTCTAATGAAGATGCTTTTGCCACCGCCCGTGCCATGGCTGAAAAAGAAGGCATTTTAGTCGGTATTTCTTCCGGAGCCGCCGTTGCCGCCGCTTTGCAACTGGCTCAAAAACCTGAAAACAAAGATAAATTGATTGTCGTGCTGATTCCTTCTTACGGCGAACGCTATTTATCCACCCCGCTGTTTGCCGATTTGGCATAATCATTCGAATCACAACGCAACCATAGCAAGAGGCCGTCTGAAAATATTTTCAGACGGCCTCGTTCAAAACATCATCACATCAACAATCAATACATGCCTTCGCGCTCTTCGCGGGTGCTGATGTAGATGTTTTTCACTTGGGTGTAAGCAGCCAACATCATTTTGTGGGTTTCGCGGCCGATACCGGAAGTTTTGTAACCGCCGAACGGTGCACCGGCAGGCAAGCGGTTGTAGCAGTTTACCCAAACGCGGCCGGTTTCCAAAGCACGGGAAACACGCAGGCAGCGGTTGATGTCTTTACTCCAAACCGCACCGCCCAAACCGTATTCGGAATCGTTGGCCATTTTGATTACGTCTTCTTCGGTTTTGAACTTGATTACAGTTGCCACAGGGCCGAAGATTTCTTCTTGCGAAATGCGGTCGTCGTTGCTCTGCGCCGCAATCAGGGTAGGCTCGACAAATTCGCCTTTACCCAAATCGCCGCTTTCGATTTTCTTACCGCCGGTAATGATGCGCGCGCCTTCCTGTTCGCCGATTTTCACATATTTCAAAATGGTTTCCAGTTGGCCGGCATTCACTTGCGCGCCCATTTGGGTGTCGTCTTCCCACGGCAGGCCGACTTTCACTTTCTTAAACTCTTCGGCCAGCGCATTCACGAATTTATCGTAAATACCTTCCTGCACGAAAATACGCGAACCGGCACAGCACACTTGGCCTTGGTTGAACAGAATACCTTTTTGCGCACCTTCCAAAGCTTTGTCGAACGGCATATCGTCGAAGAAGATATTCGCAGACTTACCGCCCAATTCCAACGTAGCCGGAATCAGCATTTCGGCGGCAGCGATACCGACATGACGGCCGATTTCGGTAGAACCGGTAAACGCCAGCTTGCTGAAACCTTTGTGATGCAGCATATATTCGCCCGATTTCGAGCCGCGGCCGGTAATGATGTTCAGCACACCTTTAGGCAGCAAGTGGTTCACTTTTTGCGCGAACGACAGCAGGCTCAACGAAGTGCTGCTCGACGGATGGATAACGATGGTACAGCCCGCAGCCAAGGCGGGAGCGATTTTCCAAGCCGCCATCAGGAAGGGGAAGTTCCACGGAATAATTTGACCGACCACGCCGATGGGTTCGCGCAATACGATAGACAGGTCTTCTTCGTCCAACTGGTTGCAAGTGCCCTCTTCGCCGCGGATAACGCCGGCAAAATAACGGAAATGGTCGGAAGCCAGCGGAATATCGGCGGCACGGGTTTCGCGTATGGGCTTACCGTTGTCCAAAGTTTCTTGCAAAGCAAACAATTCGGCATGTTCGTCAATCACATCGGCGATTTGGTTCAAAATAACGGCGCGCTCGGCTGCGGTGGTTTTTTTCCATGTTTTAAACGCTTCCTGAGCGGCTTTTACCGCTGCATCCACATCTTCGTTGCTGGCATCGACGAATTTCGCCAGCTCGGCACCGTTGGAAGGGTTGTACGATGTCATCAGCTCGCCTTTGCTGCCTTTGGTCCATTCGCCGTTAATCAGCAGGCCGTATTCTTTATCAAAAACATTCAAATCTTTAGCCATGATTGTTTCTCCTCATGAATATTTAATTAGCAGGTTAAGCCTTGAGGCTTAAAATCAGCATAGTATCTTTTAGTTGATGTTTCAAGGTTTAATTACGGAAAATCAGGTATTGTTTACAAGATTTGAAAAACAATAACTTATAAATATCTAGGAAAACAGTTGGATTTTATTGTCATTTTTTCCACATGCCTGTGTTATTTTTCAAAATCATCCGTTCATTGATTCTACATATTTTCTTAAACTCAAAAGTTTCTTAACCCTAAAAGGCCGTCTGAACACAGTTGTTCTGATGTTTGCGGTCAGGTATCCACTGCAAAGCGCAGTTGTTATAATTTCGGCCTTTCTTTCACTCAGCCCGATTTCCAGATGACTGCCATTCCCAAAGCCTTCGCCATTCTCGGCCCCACCGCCAGCGGCAAAACCAATCTGGCATTGCGCCTTGCCGAATCGCTTCCTGTCGAAATCATCAGCTTGGATTCCGCATTGGTTTACCGCGATATGGATATCGGTACGGCCAAACCTACGCTTGCGGAAAGAAACGCCGTTCCCCACCACCTTATCGACATCATTTCACCTCTTGAAGCATACAGTGCAGCCGACTTTGTGCGCGACTGCACCCGCTTAACCGCAGAAATACACCGGCGCGGACGCCTGCCCTTAATCGTGGGCGGCACCATGATGTATTTCCACGCGCTCACGCAAGGTCTGAATACCTTGCCGGAAGCCGACCCCGATATCCGTGCGCGCATTCAGGCCGAAAAAAACGAACACGGCTTAGCCTACCTTTACGGCCGTCTGAAAAGCATCGACCCGCAAACCGCCGCCCGCTTGGAACCTGCAGACAGCCAGCGCATCGAGCGTGCGCTGGAAGTGTTTATGCTTACGGGGAAACCGTTGAGCCTGCATTTTTCCGAACAGCAAACCTATGCACCGCCGCTTGATTTATGCACCCTTGCGCTGATTCCGGACAACCGCGCCCTACTCCACGCCCAAATCGGCAAACGCTTCCTTACCATGCTCGAACAAGGGCTGCTTGAAGAAGTGCAGCGGCTTCAAACCGATTATCCCGATTTAAACGCCGATATGCCGTCTATGCGTTGCGTCGGCTACCGCCAAACTTGGGAACATCTGGAGGGTAGATACGGTTTGGATGCCTTGATTGAAAAAGGCTCGGCAGCCACCCGCCAATTAGCGAAACGGCAGCTTACTTGGCTGCGCAAGCTACAACCCCAATTAACGCTCGACCCCTACACCGACGAAAATATTATTCAGATGGCCTTTACCTGTATTCAAAAACATTTCGGCATTTAACGGTATGTGGAGGCTTGCATGCGGCAGACGGTTTGCGCTACCGATCCACATACGGCACCATTTTCCAACTTCATCCATGAAAAAACTCACAGATAAAACCGAAATGCACTTTTTCCTCCAATGTAAAAACGCTTAGGCTACTGCATTTTTTTGCTGCTTGTTTCGGGAAAATAAGGTATTTTTAGGCGGCTTACAGCTTGAGACCTTTGCAAAACCCCCATCTGCGGCGCATTTCTGCGTTGTGCGCTGCTCGCTCGTTTGCCTATCTATATGATATGTCTGCACTCGCTGTGCTGCTACGCCTTGAACTGCATCCACATCTGAGGGTTTTGCAAAGGTCTCAGCTTTTGTAAAAAGTTCCGCACCAACGAAAAAAAGAACGCACCAACCGGCATAACCAAAAAATGAATTCAAAACACATCCAATCAACCATACACATTATTCTGAAAAAACATATCGACAACACCGATTTCGTCGCCACTCTCAACGCCTTGATTGATTTTATGCGCAAAGGCGGCGCAAAACGTGCTCCCGAGCGGTTTGATGCCTTGCTCGCCGTATTGCAGGAAGACCCGGCCCTATGCGCCAAACTGAGCCAGCGTTTTTACACTTGGCTTTCCAAAGTACACATTTACCCCGCTTTGGTAGGTTTGGGAATATTTTCACGCAGCGGCTTCGCCCGCGAAATGGGCTTGAGGCTTTACGAGCGTTTCAGCCCTTCATACAAAGATTTAAACAATCTGCGCGATGTGTTTCTTTATTTGTTCCATTCCAAAAACGACGGCAAATGGCTGCAAAGCCTTACCGTGCGCCAATGGCTGAAGCTCCATACACTCATGAGCGCACAGGCCGATAAAACGCTCGTGCAAAGCGTATTGCGCCAACTTTCCGCAGCCCGTCTCCACGCCTTGGAAATGCTGTCGGTTTGGGTGGCCGCCGAAGCTTTGGAACCCGATTTAATCCGCATCGAACCGAGACTGCTGGATGTCAATTCTTCTTTTGTTGCCCTTCAGCGCGAAACATCCAAACTCGCCGAGCATTACCAAACCCAAACCACGCCTTACGACACCGCCCATATCGAAGTGATGCTCGACCAATGCCGCAATCAGGTAGAGCGGTTGCGGCGCAAAGGCACGGGAGCCGGATCCGGTTCGTCGGTTAAAGTGGCCCATCTGCTCGAACGTTTGGCCCAAACCATCGAACGCTTAAACCTGCTGTTGCACATTCAAACAGGCGAACACTACAAACATGCAACCGTTTGCCTGCTCAATTCCATGACTTCCGCAGCGGTAGAACAACGCAGCACCGATCTGCTTTGGCGGCGCAGCGTTAAAATGCTGGCCACCAGCATCAGTGAAAACAAAAGCCACCACGGCGAACACTACATTACCCGCACCCGCAAAGAATACTTCAGTATGCTTTGGTCGGCCGCGGGAGGGGGCGTGCTGATTTCGTTAATGGCCTTGATCAAAATCCATATCGGCCACATGGGTTTGAGTGTGTTTGCCACCTCTTTGCTCAGCGGGCTTAACTATGGTTTCGGCTTTATGCTGATTCATATGCTGGGCTTTACCGTTGCCACCAAACAGCCTGCCATGACCGCCGCCAGCTTTGCCGAACAAGTGGCACACACCGAAAAAAGCCGCTCTTCGGTTGAAACCAAACTTGCTTCGCTGCTAATCGACGTAGTGCGATCGCAAAGTGTGGCCGTGTTCGGCAATGTGTGTCTGGCCGTTTTACTCGCCGCCTTAATTGCCTATACCTTCTTCTCCAACACCGGACAACCCTTGCTGGATGCGCACAGCGTAGCCTACCAACTCAAGTCGGTACAGATTTTTACCCAACCCACCCTGTGGTATGCGGCCATTGCCGGCGTGTGGCTGTTCTGCTCGGGCATCATTGCCGGTTTCTTCGACAATCGTGCCGATTATCTCGACCTGCGCCGCCGCCTCACCGTCAACCCCCTGCTGAAAAAAATATTTTCGCCGAAAGCCCGTGCATGGCTCGGCAATTATCTGCACCATAATTACGGCTCGCTGATGGGTAATTTTTTCTTCGGCATGTTGCTCGGTATGACCGGCTATTTCGGCTATCTGCTCAATTTGCCGCTTGATATCCGCCATGTGGCTTTCTCTTCTGCCAATATCGGTTATGCGGCAGTAAGCGGCAATATCGGCTTCGTTTCATTTGCGTTCAATTTAATCGGCGTTTTGTTGATCGGCTTGGTTAATCTGATGGTAAGTTTTGCATTGGCGCTGTTGGTCGCCCTCCGCGCCCGCGATACGCATATCGACAGTGTGCCGAAGTTGTTGAAAAACACTTGGCAGCAAATCAAAGCCAACCCGCTCAATCTGTTTTTTCCCGTTCAGCCCGTTGCTGATATGGCAAAAGGCAATCATAAATCGGAACACAAATAATGAAACCTTTGCCCCCGGATGTGGATACCGTTCAAGGCGCAGCAGCATAACGAGTGCAGACATATCATTTAGATAAGCAAACGAACGGGCAGCGCACAACGCAAAAATGGCCGCTGACGGGGGTTGAAAAGGTATCATGCCGTCTGAAAAGCGTTTCACGCTTTTGCCCTATATCAAAAGGCCGTCTGAAAAATTCCTGCGTGAAAACAGGCAAAACTATAATTGCCTGTGTAATTTAATTTCACATGGGAGTGAACCGTGAAACAATATACGTTAGATCCCCACGCCCTGATCGGCGGCGTGATTTCGGAAGACAGCGACCAACAACTGGTACAGCTTTCTTTGCAAAAAAACAATGAAATTCCCACTTATGAAACCGATGCGATTGTGCTGCTGATAGTATTGAACGGCAGTGCGATGGTGTGCACCGAAAACGAGTCTATTGAAACCAAAGGCTTACAGGTAGTGCGTCTTGAACCCCATGAAGCGCACAGCATCAAGGCACTAGAAAACCACACCAACATACTGGTGATTAAACAGCTGACGCACGAGCTTGTGTTCAGCAAAAAACTACGCTTTGGCAGCTGCTGTCTTTAAAACCTTTCCCGTCATCCGACGCTTTTTTTTCTCTCGGCAGCCGGCCGAAATGCCTTCAAACAAGTGCGTTGATCAGCCATGCCGAGACCTTTGCAAAACCCTCAAAAATCCTCTAAATTCCCACTCACATCAAACTCCGGGAATTTAGAGGATTTTGTTCATGAGCAGCTTTTTACACACCGACGCCCTCAACCATATCGAAAAACATCTCGACCGCTTCCCCCTCATCAAACTCGACCGTATTCTTGACTGGACACCCATCGAACAATACCTCGCCGGCCGCAAAACCCGCTACGTGCGCGACAACGGCGGCCGTCCCGCCTATCCTTTGCTCTCCATGTTCAAAGCCGTCCTGCTCGGCCAATGGCACAGCCTCTCCGACCCCGAACTCGAATACAGCCTCATCACCCGCATCGATTTCCAACTCTTCTGCCGCTTCGACGACTTCCTCATTCCCGACCACGGCACCCTTTGCCGTTTCCGCAACTGGCTGGCACAAGACAACACCTTGGCCGAACTACTGGATCTGATTAACCGCCAACTGACTGACCAGGGCTTAAAAGTAGAGAAAGCATCCGCCGCCATCGTTGACGCCACCATTATTCAGACGGCCGGCGGCAAACAACGTCAGGCCATCGAAGTGGATGAAGCAGGCGTTGTCTGTGGCGAAACCACCCCCGGCAAAGACCCGGATGCCGGGTGGATCAAAAAAGACGGCCGCTTCCATCTGGGCTACAAACAACACACCCGTACCGATGCGGACGGCTATATCGAGAAACTGCACATCACCCCGGCCAATGCTCATGAGTGCAAACACCTGCTGCCATTACCGGCGGACATCGCAGAAGGCAGCACCGTCTATGCGGATAAAGGCTACGACAGCCGGGAGAACCGACAACATTTGGCAGCGTGCGGCTTGAAAGACGGCATCATGCAAAAAGCACACCGTGGCCGCCCGTTAAGCCAAGAGCAGAAAATCCGCAACGGCCGGCTGGCGAAAGTGCGCTATGTGGTGGAACAAAGCTTTGGTACGTTGCACCGCAAATTCCGCTATGGCCGGGCAGCCTATTTTGGGTTGGGCAAAGTGAGGGCGCAAAGCCACCTGAAGGCGATGTGTGTGAACCTGTTGAAGGCGGCCAACAGGATAGGTGTGCCTGTTGCTGCCTGAACAGGCAGGCAGTGCCTCATAATGAGGCACTTTAAGGGGACTTTAGGGGTAGCTTGTCTACTTTTTACGCAAAAACAGCCGGAACATGATGAAGCATGTTCCGGCTGTTTGTTGGCGTGGGGTTTTGCAAAGGTCTCATGCCGTAAAACCACTTACCGGTAACATAAATCGTAGGGCCGGGTTTATCATCCGCCCCTACTAAACTATAGTTAATCTGCTTTTAAATGGTACATACGTCATATTCGGGCTTGAGCCGAGTATTCCCTAAATTCGCTGAAACTCAAGATACTCGGGGCAAGCACGGGTATGACGGTTTTGTTATTAAACTTAAACCGTTTAACCGTCCAGCCGGGCAAACAGCATATCCGTAAAATTTTGCACTTATTCCTCAATCATTGACAAATAATTAGCTATCATTACAATACAAATGATTTTGGTTATCAAAATCTAAATAATCCATCTAAACAGGTTTAGATACTATTTTGGTTATCGGGAGCAACTTGAATTTAACCGACCGCATCCGTGCGCGTCTGCATAAGGCTTTAAGCCTTATATGATGTAGTGCCTGAAGCCGTCTGAAAACAACTGCCCAAATCGAGGCGGCATTTATTTTCAGACGGCCTCAAACAACCGTCAGCGCTGCACAGAACACAAGTTTTCTCTCTTACCCGATACGAAATTTGCAACACCCGTTTTATCTGATTCGTTTAACTTTATTTTCTTTCTACACATCAGGAGTTTTTCAATATGAGAAAAAAAGCCCAAGCAACCATGAGCGGCACCCGCAAACGGTCGATGACCCTCGGTGTCGGCCTACTCGCGGCGGCCATGAATCCGGCCTTTGCCGACGACCGGAACCAACCGGCACAATCCACCGAGCTTGAACAAGTTACCGTTAAAGGCAGCAAACCCATCCGCTCCGGCTATAAAGCCCCCAACACCACCATCGGCAAGCGTCTGCAAGACGTGCAAAACATTCCCCAAAGCGCAACGGTTATCAATCAACAGGTTATTCAGGATCAGGCCACTTCTGATTTGAAAGATGCCTTGAAAAACGCCGGTATTACTTTTCAAGCCGGAGAAGGCGGTCAAACCGAAGTGCCGATTATCCGCGGCATGCACGCGGGCGGCGATGTATATGACGACGGCCTGCGCGGTTCGGCAGCCGAGTTTAACAGCGACACCTTCAATACCGACCATATCGAAGTGCTGAAAGGCAGCTCTGCCGTATTATTCGGCCGAGGTGCAGCCGGCGGTGTGATCAACCAAGTGAGCAAAATGCCCTACACCGGCACCGGCGGCGACATTGCTTTAGGTGTAGGCAACCGCAAATACAAACGCTTAACCGGAGACTTCAACCATGCCTTCAACGATCATGTTGCCGTGCGCCTGAACATTATGGGTGAAGATAAAGATTCTTTCCGCAAACCCGCCGACAGCCGCAAATTCGGTATTGCCCCCAGCATTTCCATCGGCATGAATACCGATACCCAATTCGATCTGAGCTACAAATTTGAAAAATTGGATAAATTTCCCGATTTAGGCATACCCTACCGCAATACCGGCGAAAAAACGGCGGTCGCCGACGAACGTTTGATCAACCAAAACTTCGGCTACAAAGACATTGACTTTGAAAAACGCCGCAACCACACCGCAACGGCCAAACTTTCCCATAAATTCAGCGACAACATCAACGCCGCCAACACGTTGCGCTACGCCAAAACCGACTACGACTACCTCGTTTTGGCACCGCGCTGGAACGGCAGCCAAACACAAATCCGCCGCCAATTCGGCGATTACAAAAATATCAAATATGATTCGAACGTTTGGAGCAACCAAACCGATTTCAACTTCAAGTTCGACACCGGCCCCGTGAAGCACGACTTACTTGCCAACATCGAATTTACGCAGGAAAAACGCGACAACTATAACCGTTACGCCCGTTATTTCCGTAACGGCGTTCCCGTGCCGAACACCTCGAAAGACCCGAAAAGAGAATTGTTCGAAGGTGCTCCATACGATGTTGCTTCCGGCCGCTTTACCTCAAACGACCGCTTTACCGCCATACTCCATCCCGCACACAGCGGTACCCTAACCACGCGCACCATCGGCGTGGGCCTGAACGATATCGTTGAACTCACCCCCACGGTGAAGGCCATCGCCGGCGTGCGTTTCAACCGTATCAGAACAGACAACAAAGCCCTCATTCCCTCCAGAAACAACAAAACCGTCAAACGCACCGACAATATTTGGACCTACACCGGCAGCTTGATTTGGGACTACAAACCCGGCCATAACCTTTACGCCACTTACGGCACCGCAACCACACCCGTTGCCTACCGCGTTACCGGCCAGCCCGACGCATTGGAAGATGCCCAACTGGTTGCCGAGCCGGAAAAAACCCGCACCGTCGAAATCGGTACCAAAAACGCCTTCTTCGATGACGCACTAACGGTAAACGCCGCGTTGTTCCATACCAAAAAAACCCAGCAATACTACCGTGACGCCGGCTTTATCGACTGGGCAAAAGTATATGGTTTAGACGTAGAAGTGGCCGGACGCATCACCAACCGTTTGAACATGATCGGCAACATTATCGTCAGCAACGGTAAAATGAAAGCCACCAGCCCCTCTACCGAACAGCTTAACGGCCACTTCCCGGAGGCCGCAGCCAGGTTTACCGCCAACGCATGGGCCAACTACCGCATCACCGACAACGTGAACGCCGGTTTGGGCATCCGCCACGTCGGCAACCGCTACACGCATTCGCGCACTTCGGTCGTACAAAAACTGCCTGCCTATACCGCAGTCGATGCCATGGCCAGCTATGAAAAACGACGTTATCGCGCCCAGCTCAACGTAAACAACGTGTTCGACAAAAAACACTTTACCACCGGCCACCGCCAACAAGCTGTGCCGGGCGACCGCCGAACCGTGCTGGCAACCTTCGGTTATAAATTCTAAGTATTCCGCGTAGCACATCAGGCCGTCTGAAAACCTTTCCCCCAAACCTTTTCAGACGGCCTCTTTTACCAACCAAGCCGCTAAACTTAATATCTGCAACACTTCCTATATTAAGTTTATCGGTTTTTCAAAATCACAAGGAATATCATTATGTTGCTGCATATCGAAAACGTATTGACCGCCGAAGAACTCAACCATGCGCACCGTCTGCTCGCAGATGCACCGTGGAGCGACGGAAAAATCACCGCAGGCAAACAGTCGGGGCAAGTCAAAAACAACCTGCAACTGCCGCAAACAAGCGAAGCAGGCAAAGCCATGGCCGAACTGGTAAAAGCAGCCGTGCTGCGCAATGCCGAATTTTTCTCCGCCGCCCTGCCCCATACCGTTTTCCCGCCGCTGGTCAACTGCTACCGCGAAGGGCAAAGTTTCGGTAACCATATCGACAACGCCATCCGCAGCGACCCCTACACCGGCCGATGGATACGCACCGACGTATCCAGCACCCTGTTTCTCAACGACCCCGACGAATACGACGGCGGCGAACTCGTGATTGAAGACAACTACGGCAGCCACAGCGTCAAACTGGCCGCCGGCGACATGATCGTTTATCCCGCCACCAGCCTGCACCACGTCACCCCCGTTACCCGCGGACAGCGCATCGCCAGCTTTTTTTGGACACAATCCATGGTTGCCAGCGACGAAAAACGCACCATGCTCTTCGATATGGATCGCGCCATCACCTCCCTGCGCGCGCAACACGGCGAAACCGAAGAATCGGTATTGCTGACAGGCGTTTACCATAACCTGCTGCGCCAATGGTCGAACATCTGAACATACTTTCAGTCTAAGCGCTTGCCCCGCCGCACTCGAACACCGCCGGATTTTTAATCCCTCCGCAGAAAGAAACCGACTGTCTATCCAAAGCAGGCGCAACATCGCGCCTGCGATGCCGTTTTATCCGACCGATCATATAGTTAATTGAGATATTCTAAACCTATTGCGAAAGCTAAAATGATTGATACAGATTTGTTGCCGCTGTTAACCGTATGGGTATTGTGGAAAATTTTTCAGACGGCCTCAGTTTAAACAAGCAGACTGAAAGTCAGTCTGAAAACATTGCAAACCGCTGAATCAATAAGGAATAAAATATCATGGCCGAAAAATTGAACATTGGCACCGCCATCGCCTACCGTACGCTTGAGTTGGCAGGCAACCCCGAAGAGAAAGTAAACATTTTCATCGGCAAACCCGAAAAACTGCACGAAGAAGAATGGATTTGCCCCTACCGCATCGTCGGCGCGGGCAAAGACATCAATTTCCAAATCCACGCTCTAGACGGCATTCAAACCTTGCAACTTATCTGGAAAGTGATAGACGGTACACTTGCCGGCGCAAACTTGGCATTGTGCTGGCCGGGCGGTGATCCGTTTGCAGGCTTTGCCGAAGAGTATTGACGAAGGAAAAAGCCGTCTGAAACCCCAATACCTGTCTGCAAACAGAGTAAGCCATGATGAACAACCCCGCCATTACCCTCCGCTCCGTTTCCCACCGCTACGGCAAAACCGTAACGGCGCTGGACGATGTGTCGCTGACCATCCCGCGCGGGGTAACCGTCGGCTTAATCGGCCCCGACGGGGTGGGTAAATCGACGCTGTTGTCGCTGATTGCCGGCGTTAAAACCATTCAGACAGGCACGGTGGAGGTATTCGGGCAGAACATGGCCGGCAAAGCGGCGCGGCAGGCGTTGTCGCACCGTATCGCTTTTATGCCGCAGGGTTTGGGGCGCAATCTGTATCCCACTTTGAGCGTGTATGAAAACGTCGATTTCCATGCGCGGCTGTTTGGGCTGAATGCCGCCGAACGCAAGGCGCGCATCAGCCGGCTGCTGGAAGCCACCGGGTTGGCACCGTTCCCCGACCGCGCGGCGGGCAAGCTTTCGGGCGGGATGAAGCAGAAGCTGAGTTTGTGTTGCGCACTGGTGCATTCGCCCGATCTGCTGATTCTCGACGAGCCGACCACCGGTGTCGACCCGCTGTCGCGCCGCCAGTTTTGGGCTTTGGTGGACGAATTGCAGGCTGAAAGTGCGGGCATGACCGTAATCGTGGCCACCGCCTACATCGAAGAAGCCGAACGTTTTAGCTATCTGCTGGCGATGGACGACGGCAAGCTGCTGGTCAACAAGCCCACCCGCGAGGTGATGCGCGACAGCGGCGCCGCCACGTTGGAAGCCGCCTATGTGCAGATGCTGCCGTCTGAAAAGCAGCAGGGTTCGGGCGGGTTGGAGATGGTGCCGTTTGCGCCCGACCCCGCGTCTCCACCTGCAATCGAGGCACACGGTTTAACCAAGCGGTTCGGCAGCTTTACTGCGGTGGATCATGTGAGTTTTACGATTCAGAAAGGCGAAATCTTCGGCTTTCTCGGCTCCAACGGCTGCGGCAAATCCACCACCATGAAAATGCTCACCGGCCTGCTGGAAGCCAGCGAAGGCAAGGCCGAATTGCTGGGCCAGCCGGTCGAAGCGGGCAATATCCAAACGCGGATGCGCGTCGGCTATATGTCGCAGGCGTTTTCGCTGTATGAAGAACTAAGCGTGCGCGACAACTTGATGCTGCATGCGCGGCTGTACCAAATGGGTGCGGCGGGCAAACAGGCGGTGGCCGATGCGTTGGTACAGTTCGAGCTGGCGGAAGCGGCCGACATGAAACCCGCCGCCTTGCCTTTGGGCATCCGCCAACGGCTGCAACTGGCGGCGGCCTGCCTGCACAAACCCGAAGTGCTGATTCTCGACGAACCGACCTCCGGCGTCGATCCCGCCGCCCGCGACATGTTCTGGCGGCATCTGCTCAAACTCTCGCGCGAAGACAAAATCACCATATTTGTGTCGACCCACTTCATGAACGAGGCCGAACGCTGCGACCGCATTTCCTTCATGCACAAAGGCCGCGTGCTGGCGGTAGGCACGCCCGCCGAACTGGTGGCGCAATACCGTGCACCGAATCTGGAAGAAGCGTTTGTGCGCTATCTGCTGGATGACGAGGCACGGGAGAACGGGGCGGAAAGGCCGTCTGAAACATCGGTTTCCAATCAAACAAGCGATGCTGCCAATGTGCCTCTGCAACAGACAACCGACGATTCGGAGAGGCCGTCTGAAAACCCGCCGCCAACCGACACCCTCAAATATTGGCTGGCCGGCGTGCGCACGTTTGCCTTGCGTGAAGCCAAAGAATTGCTGCGCGACAAAGTGCGGCTGTTTTTTGCCTTGGCGGGGCCGGTGATTCTGATGTTGGCTTTATCGTGGAGTATTTCGTTTAACGTTAAAGACTTAACCTATATGTTGATTGACCGCGACCAAACCGTGGAAAGCCGCCGCCTAACGGAATATTTTTCCGGTTCGCCCTACTTTACCGAAAAAAAGCTGCCCGATACCGACATCGACACGGCTTTAAAAACCGCACAGGTTAAGCTGGTAATAGATATTCCGCCGGGCTTCGGGCGCGGGCTGCTGTCGGGCAACCGCCCTGAAGCGGCGTTTTATATAGACGGTGCGATGCCGTTCAACGCCAGCAACATCCAAGGCTATATCGGCGGCATTTTTGCGCTGTACGGGCAAGACTTGACACGCGAAACGGGGCTGACGTTGCCTCCGCCCGCGGCCAAAATCGAGCAGCGGTTTATGTATAACCAAGATTTTGAAAGCATTTTCGCCATCGCGCCGGGCGTATTGATGCTGGTGCTGATGTTGATTCCGGCAATGATGTCGGTGGTCGGGGTGGTGCGCGAACGCGAAATCGGGTCGATTTCCAACTTTTACACCTCTCCCGCCTCCGTGCCGCAATTTTTGCTCGGCAAGCAGCTGCCTTATATTGCGGTAGGCATGCTCAATTGCGCCATGCTGACGGCAATGATGGTGTTTTGGTTCGACGTGCCGATAAAAGGTTCTGCGGCCGCATTGTTTGCGGGAACGCTGTTGCTGCTGTGTGTTTCCACCGCGCTGGGGCTGCTGGCCTCAACCTTTGTGCGCTCGCAGGTGGCCGCCATCAGCCTGACCGCCATCATCATTATGATTCCGACTTTTAACTATTCGGGTTTTCTGAATCCGTTGTCGGCCTTGGAAGGCGGAGCATACTGGATGGGCAAACTGATGCCTGCTTCGTGGTTTCTCAATATCAGCATAGGCAGTTTTACCAAAGGTTTGGCATTTGGCGAGCTAACGCGCGAAATGACGGTGTTGGCCGTATTTTATGCTGTGTATTTTATTGCGGCCTGCTTGATTTTAAAGAAGCAGGAAAAATAGGCACAAAGTGTGAGGCCGTCTGAAACGGAAAACCCCGTATTCCAAAGCAGAAATACGGGGATAATTAATCAATCGCGCACATATACGACTTCTACGTCATAATCGTCGTCATCCCAATCGTCATCTTCTCCGTTGCCTATGCGTTGCTGCCACTCCTCTTCATGGCTCAAAGAAGAGTCCAAACCCGCTTCGAGGCGCAACACCGACAACAAGTGATACATATCTTCGGGTATCGGTGCTTCAAATGAAACCGTTTCACCGCTAACAGGATGTTCAAAACTTAAACGGTAAGCGTGAAGTGCTTGGCGCGCCAAACTTTTTACAGCGTCTTTGGCCATATCGGAGCAGGCATGGCGCGGATTGCCGTACACAGGGTCGCCTGCCAACGGGTGATTGGCTTCGCGCATATGAACGCGGATTTGATGGGTGCGGCCGGTTTCGAGTTTGCACTCGATATAACTGTGGTTGAGATAGCGTTCCAGCACTTTAACGTGGGTAACGGCCGGTTTGCCGCCGAACTTCACCACGGCCATTTTCAGGCGGTTGTGCGGGTCGCGCCCGATCAAGGTGTCGATTTTGCCGTCGAAAGGCACAATGCCGTTGGCTACCGCACGGTAAATTCTGCTGACTGTGCGCGCCTGAAGCTGTTGCACCAAGGCATTTTGGGCAGGCAGGGTTTTGGCTACCACCATCAAACCGCTGGTGTCTTTATCCAAACGGTGCACGATGCCTGCGCGCGGAATTTGGCTCAATTCGGGGCAATGCGCCAACAGGCCGTTGAGCAGCGTGCCCGTCCAGTTGCCTGCCGCCGGATGCACCACCAGCCCCGCAGGTTTATTGAGCACGATCACGGCATCGTCTTCATAAACAATGTCTAAATCCATAGGCTCCGGCGTGAAGGCTAGATTCTCTTCGCTCGGCCGCACCGTTACTGCGATATATTCGCCGCCTATCATTTTGTCTTTCGGCTGGGCCGCTTTTTCGTTTACCGTAACAGCCCCTTCTTTTATCCAAGAAGTCAGACGGCTGCGCGAATAATCCGGCAGCAGCTTGGCCAACACGGCATCCAAACGCATACCCGCCAAATCGAGCGGAACGGTTAAATTAATGCAAGTTTCTGCATCTGGGGCTGCCGCAAATTCCAAATCATCGTTATAATCGGCTTCATTTTCAAAGGAAGTGTTCTGCATGAAAAAAATTCTTTTAGTTATTTCATTGGGTTTGGCCTTGAGCGGCTGCGCCGGCACCAAAGGCACGATTGATAAAGACGCGCAAATCACTCAGGAATGGACGGTAGAAAAACTGTATGCTGAGGCTCACGACGAGTTAAACAGCAGCAATTATACGCGAGCCGTTAAGTTATACGAAATTTTGGAATCCCGCTTCCCCAACGGCCGCCACGCCCAGCAGGCTCAGCTTGATACGGCTTATGCCTACTATAAAGACGACGAGCCTGAAAAAGCGCTGGCCGCCATCGAACGCTTCCAACGCAACCATCCCCAGCATCCCAATATGGACTATGCCTTATATCTCAAAGGCTTGGTACTGTTTAACGAAGACCAGTCATTTTTAAACAAACTGGCTTCGCAAGACTGGTCGGATCGCGATCCCAAAGCCAACCGCGACGCCTATCACGCTTTTGCCCAATTGATCGAACGCTACCCCAACAGCAAATATGCCGCCGATGCAAGCGAACGCATGGCGAAACTGGTTGACGCTTTGGGCGGCAACGAAATCGCCGTGGCCCGCTATTACATGAAACGCGGCGCTTATTTAGCTGCCGTGAACCGTGCGCAAAAAATTGTCGAACGTTATCAAAATACCCGTTTTGTAGAAGAAGCTTTGGCGATTATGGAAGCCTCTTACCGCAAAATGGAAAAACCCCGGCTGGCCGACGATACCCGCCGTATTTTGGCACAAAATTTCCCCAACAGCCCTTATCTGACCAAATCTTGGTCCGACAGCAATATCCCTTGGTGGCGCTATTGGAAGTAAATTGAGCCGGATTGTCTGAATGATATAAAAGGCCGTCTGAAAACGTAAATCCGTTTTCAGACGGCCTTGTTCAATGAGGCAACCGCACCGTATAACCAATCAACACATTTTTAATACAAGGCAGATTTGCTTTTCTGATTGCCTCCAGAAAAAATGCCGATAGGTATCATGAAAAACAATATGTTAGATTATAGGCAACTGTTTCTGTTCCTTTTTCTCTCTGTCAACGGAAAGGAGCATGCCATGCGCCGTATGCATATCGGTTCTATCATTATCTTAATCTGCGGCCTGTCTGCCGTTATTCCCGGCCTGATGGTGCTGTTCGGCTTGGGCGGTTGGGTGCATGATTTGCTTGACCAGCCCATTGGTGCAATCGCTCTACTGGTTATCGGTGGCTCGTGTTTGCTGGCGGCATTCTTTCCGCTGGTAGCCACTTACCTTACCCGCAAAGAACAGGGCAAGCCGCCTTTTGAAGACGACGAAGCCGAAGAGTAAGGTTTCCAACAGGCATTTTTCAGACGGCATCATTCAATCATGCAGCAAAACTCAGGGCGGGCATTCTTGCCCGCCCTGCGCATGAAAACCTATCTAATCAAATATCCACAGGCTGCCAATCGGCACGGCCTTTAAGCGGCGGCAGGTATGCCAATCCCATTTGGCACTGCTGCCACAATCTTTCGGGAATGCGGTAGCGGTCGGCTTTATCGGGGTCGAGTTCGCATACGATTTCGGCTTCGCGGCCGCTTTCAATCAGTTCGACCAAATCGGGGTTGAGCAAAACGGTTTTACCCAATGCGATAAATTCCGCCCAGCCGGTTTGGTAGGCCGCCAAAATCTGCTCGGCGGTAAACAGGTTGCCTACGCCGATCAGGGGCAGTTTGCCGCCGATGCGTTGGTGTATCTGCTCGATGCGCGTCAGATTTGTATCGGCACCGCGACGGGCTTTTTTGTAGAAATCCCAGAGCGAAACGTGCAGGTATTGCAGCGGTTTTTGCACCAACGCATCAATCAATGCAAAAGTATCCTGCATGGTCAGGCCGTTGTCGCCGCCTTCTTCGGGTGAAAAACGGTAGCCGAGGATGAAATCGGGGCGGTTGTGTTTGCGGCGCACGGCATCAACGGCATCGACGACGGCCAGCGAGAAGCGCAGGCGGTTTGCCAAGCTGCCGCCCCATTCGTCGTCGCGGCTGTTGCTTTGGGCGGAAACAAACTGCTGAATCAGATAGCCGTTGGCGCCGTGGATTTCCACGCCGTCGAAACCTGCTTCGAGTGCCAACTCGGCGGCGCGGGCAAAGGCATCAATCAGGGCGCGGATTTCCGGTTCGATGAGCGCGCGCGAACCGCTGGCTTCGTCGCTTGACGGAGCCACTTTGTCGGCACCGTTCAATAAATCGGCAGAGGCTTGAATACCGCCGTGATGAAGCTGCAAAACCGCTTTCGCGCCTTGTTCGTGAGCAATCTGCGCCACTTCTTTCAAGCTCGGCAAATGTTCGGTGCCGACGGCTTCAGGCTGACCGGCAAAGGCTTTACCTTCGGGCGACACCAGCGTGGCGGCGGAAATAAAGAGGCCGAAGCCTTTGAAACGGTTGTTCAAAAACAGGCGCTCTTCCGGGCTGATGTTGCCGTCGGGCAGAGAAGCCCAATGCGTCATCGGCGCAACGGCCAAGCGGTTTTTAATGACCGTGCCGTTGTTGAGTGTGTAAGGTTGGAAAAGCGGGGTGTATTTGGGGTTCATTATGTATCACTTTCTTGTCGTTCAAACGGGTATAGTCAATCAACTTGATTTCTACTACGGCGTTGCTGCGGCTTGCTGTCTTGTATTAAAAATAAGTCGATTGCCCATTAAGTAAAATTTCAGACGGCCTCATTCAAATAATCGCGAACCAGCGCCGCTACTTCCACTGCATGAGTATGTGCCACATCGTGCCTGCCATTCGGTATCACTGTCAGCTCGGCATTCGGCAATGCCTGCTGCAAAAAACGTCCGACGGCGGGCGGGCTAATGGGATCATCACCGCCCCAAATCAGCAGCACGGGCACTTGAATTTCGGCAAAATCCGGCGACAAATCGCAATCTGCTTCTACAAACCATGTCGGCAGCTGCGGCTGTTCCAACAGATAAGCTCTGCGCCAATCTTCCGCACCGAAAGCCGATACATCCATGCCGCCCGATGTGGCAACCAATACCAAACCACACACTTGCTCGGGCTTACGCAAAGCCGCCTGCATGGCAATAATGCCGCCCATCGATTGTGCTACCAGCACGGTAGGCTCTTGAATGTTTGCCAATACCCAGTCGCACAAACCGGCAAAATCCTGAACGGCGGGGAGAGGAGGCTGTCCGGCAAATTCAGGATAAGTCTGTACGGTACAGCGGCAATCCGACGGCATCAAATCCGCCACCGGCTGCCAAAATGCCGGATCACCCGACGCTCCGGGTAAAAACAAAATGGATTTGTTTCGGCTATTCACAATTGAATCTTCCTTGTGGTGGTCGTTAAGGGCAATTTGCCGCCGATGTGTTGGTATATCTGTTCGACGTACGTCAAATTTGTGCCGGTTCCACGGCGGGCAGGGATACCCGCCCTACCCACAAAAATTTTCAAACAGGCACGGCATCACAGCAATTCCAGTTTCCCGATGCGCTCTTGCGCCCGTTGGTAGGCGGGGTCGTTTTCAATGCGACGCACATAGGCGGCGATATTCGGCAGGTTCAGCGGCGTGCGCGACACGGCGGCCTGCAAAGGAAAACCCATCATAATGTCGGCACCGCTGATTTCTTCGCCCAGCAGCCAAGTGCGGCCTTTTAGCTTGTTTTCAACAAATTCCAGATGCAGTTTGAGCTGTGGATTCAAAAACGACTCGCGCACGCCGTCGGTAATCTTGCGGGCAACGGGTTTGGCGAAAAACGGCATTTTGCGCGTTTCGATTTTGCGGAACACCAGCGACATCACCAGCAGCGGCATCAGAGAACCTTCGGCATAATGCAGCCAAAACAGATATTCGGGATAAGCCGCGCTGTTTTCAGACGGCCTCAAGGCTGTTTCCTGCCCGTAGCGTGTGATCAGGTATTCGACAATCGCGCCGCTTTCGGCCAGCACCAAGCCGTTGTCGTCTATCAGGGGCGATTTGCCCAGCGGGTGAATACGGCGCAGGCTGTCGGGCGCAAGCGAGGTTTCGGCATCGCGCGCGATCACTTCCGCGCGGTACTCCACGCCGAGCAGTTCGAGCAGCCACGCGATACGGTAGGCGCGGGATTGTTTGAGTGCGTATAGGGTAATCATGGCGTAGTTCCTTTTCGTTTCATGCCGCTTTCAAACAGGCATGGTTTTCAGACGGCATCATCCCCGCCATTCCTATCCAACACCGCCACAGCCGAGCGCAGCCGCTGCCAAGCGAGGCCTTGTTGGTCGGTAAAGGCGTTCCACAGCGCATCTTCGCTCATGATGCTGTATTCGCCCTGCGTGTGCAGGTTCACGTCGAGCCCGTTTTCGAGCGCTTGGTGGTAGCGGCTGTATTCGCCTTCAAAGTAAAACTGCGCCAGCTCGCGCATGATGGCTTCGCCGTGCAGCCAGTCTTGATGGGCGGCTTCGAGTTTGGGAAGCAGCTGGGTCCATTCGCGGTAGAGTTTCTGAATATGGTCGATGCGCGCCTGTGCTTCGGCTTGATTCGGCAAGTCGGTCATGGGGTATCCTTTCTGTTCTGTGTTGGTGTGGAATCGTTTTGTTGCAGTATTTGGGCATTGGGACGGCGTTATTGCGGCAGCTTAACCGCCAATTCAGACGGCCATTGGGCCGCATCGTCGGTACGCACATAGCCGTTGCCCGTCATACCGCCTTTGAGCAGACCTTTATATTTCAGCGCAGTGTCGGCGGGGATTTTCAGCTTGACGCGGAACACCAATTTTTCGCGCTCGTTTTGTGTTTCCACCGATTTGGGCGTGAATTGGGCATCGGTGGCGATAAAGCTGATTTTGGCGGGGAACACTGCTTTCACGCTGTCGAGCACAATCCGCGCTTCTCCGCCCACTTTCAGACGGCCTGCTTCGGCATTCGGCAGAAAAATGTTCATCGACACATCGGCCGGATCAAGCAGGCTCACCACTTTGCTGCCCGCGGCAATCACGCTGCCTGTTTCGGCGATTTTGTATTCCACCCTGCCCGCTTTGGGGCTGCGGATGGTCATGTCGTCATTGGCCGAAGCCGCTTGGTTAATCTGCGCCTGAGCCGCCGCCACTGCCGCCACCGCTTCGGCACGGGCGGCGCGGGCGGCGCGCACGGAGGCCGCCGCACCGTCGCGCGCGGCCAGCCGTTTGCTTACTTCTGCCGACGACACCAATTCGTCGCGCTTCAAACTTTGGGCATTGCCCAATTCCATTTGCGCCACTTTCTGCTGCTGCTCGTAAGCTTTGATTTCGGCATCCGCCCGCGCCACCGCTTCCTGCGCGCGCTGTTTCTGGGCTTTGGCGGCTTCAAGCTGGCTGCTGCTGGTTACAGAAGAAAGCTCGGCCAATACGTCGCCCTCTTTCACTTCGCTGCCTTCGTCCACCAATACCGCCTGCACCCGCCCCGGATACAGGCTGGCAATGTCAAAGCGGTTCAGCTCCAAACGGCCGTTGGATTGGGCGAAGCCCTGCGGCAGGCCGTCTGAACCGTTTTTGCACGAAACATACACCCCTCCCGCCACTACCGCAGCGGCAATCAAAGCCACGATTATTTTTTTCATGAATTTTCCTGCCATCAATGATTTCGGATACCGGGGCAATGTGCGCCATGCAGAAACGCCGCATTCGGCGGCATCAACATACATCCGGTAAATCGTTTGCAACTTAAACCAATTAACCGTGCGGGGCAAGCCGTTTAACAATCCCGAACAACCTCTACGCCGCACACCCATACGCCCCCGCCCGCCGCCGGTTATAACAAAATCATCTTTAATTAAAACCAACCATTCTTTCCCTTTTTCAGACGGCCTGTATAGAGTTGCACCATACGATAACTGCAATCAAGCCACGACTATGCTTCTGCTCAAAACCCCCAGCGTGTTACCCGGTTTCAAAATCAGCCTCGGCCTCACCGTATTGTGCCTGTCGCTTTTGGTGGTGCTGCCGTTTGCCATGATGGCCGTTAAAGCGGGCGAAATCGGTTGGACGGCCTTTTGGCAAACCATCTCCGAGCCGAACGTGCTGGCGGCGGTGTGGCTCACGTTGCGGATGTCGTTTTACGCCATGCTCACCAATATCGTGTTCGGCACTTTGGTGGCGTGGGTGCTGGTGCGCTATGAGTTTCCCGGCAAAAGCATCGCCAATGCGCTGGTGGACTTGCCGTTTGCGCTGCCGACGGCGGTAACCGGCATTGCGCTGGCCACGCTGTATGCGCCCAACGGCTGGCTGGGGCGGTGGTTTGAACCGCTGGGCATCAAAATCGCGTTCACACCCATCGGCATTTGGATTGCGCTGGTGGTGGTGAGCCTGCCGTTTATCGTGCGGGCGGTGCAGCCGGTGTTGGAAGAATTGTCGGGTGAATATGAAGAAGCGGCGGCCACGCTGGGTGCAAACCGCTTCACCACCTTCCGCCGCGTGCTGCTGCCCGAAATCGCCCCCGCCCTGCTCACCGGCGCAGGCATGATGTTCGCACGGGCAACCGGCGAATACGGCTCGGTGATTTTTATCGCGGGCAATATCCCGATGGTTTCCGAAATTCTGCCGCTGGTGATTACCGGCAAGCTGGAGCAGTTCGACGTGCAGGGCGCATCGGCGGTGGCTTTGTTTATGCTGATGATTTCGTTTGTGATTCTGTTTTTGCTGAACATCGGTCAATGGGCTTTGAGCAAACGTGCCGGCGCAAAAGTTTGAATATTCAGGCCGTCTGAACCGTGTTTAGATATTCATTTTCAGACGGCCTCTTTATCCATTTTGAAAATCAATCAAAACCAAACCTAAAAAAACCATGAAAACCAATCCGCCCAACCCCAACCTGACCGAACCGCGCTGGCTGCGGCTGACACTCATCACGATTGCGCTGGCGTTTCTGCTGCTGATGCTGGTGGTGCCGCTGGCCGCCGTGTTTTACGAAGCCCTAAAAGGCGGCTGGGATTTATACGTCCAATCCATTACCGACCCCGAAGCATGGTCGGCCATCAAGCTCACGCTGATTACCGCCGCGATTGTGGTGCCGGTTAACGCCGTGTTGGGCGTGGCGATGGCTTGGCTGCTTACCCGCTTTAACTTCCGCGGCAAGCAGTTGCTCACCACCCTGCTCGACTTGCCGTTTTCGGTGTCGCCCGTGGTGGCAGGTTTGATGTTCGTGCTGCTGTTCGGCGCACACACCGCGCTCGGCGGCTGGCTCGAAGCGCAAGGCATTCAGATTATTTTCGCGATTCCCGGCATTATTCTTGCCACGCTGTTTGTTACCTTTCCGTTTGTTGCCCGCGAACTGATTCCGCTGATGCAGGCGCAAGGCGACAGCGAAGAACAGGCCGCCTTAATTCTCGGCGCAAGCGGCTGGCAGATGTTTTGGCGCGTAACCCTGCCCAACATCAAATGGGCGCTGCTCTACGGCATCATTCTCACCAACGCCCGCGCGATGGGCGAATTCGGCGCGGTGAGCGTGGTTTCGGGGCACATCCGCGGTGAAACCAACACCATTCCGCTGCTGGTGGAAATTTTCTACAACGAATACAACTTTACCGGCGCATTCGCCCTATCCGGTATTTTGGCATTGCTGGCACTCGCCACCCTTGCCGTGCAAAACATCATCACCCGCATTCAAGAACGCAAACTCGCCGCTGCCGAAAGGAACGCCACATGAGCATCACCATTCAAAAACTCAACAAACACTTCGGCTCATTTCACGCCCTCAACAACATCAATCTCAACGTGCCCACCGGCAAACTCGTGTCGCTGCTCGGCCCGTCCGGCTGCGGCAAAACCACCCTGCTGCGCATCATCGCCGGTTTGGAAAACGCCGACAGCGGCAGCATTCTGTTCGACGGCCAAGACGTTACCCGCAAACATGTGCGCGAGCGCAAAGTCGGCTTCGTATTCCAGCATTACGCCCTGTTCCGCCACATGAACGTATTCGACAACATCGCCTTCGGCCTTACCGTATTGCCCAAATCCGAACGTCCCGGCAAAGAAAAAATCCGCGCCAAAGTGGAAGAATTATTGCAACTCGTGCAGCTTTCGCATCTGGCCAAAGCCTATCCGCACCAGCTTTCAGGCGGCCAACGCCAACGCATCGCTCTCGCCCGCGCGCTGGCAGTCGAACCCAAGCTACTGCTGCTCGACGAACCCTTCGGCGCGCTCGATGCCAAAGTGCGCAAAGAGCTGCGCAAATGGCTGCGCGACATCCATCACGAACTCGGCGTAACCAGCATCCTCGTTACCCACGACCAAGAAGAAGCCCTTGAAGTATCGGACGAAATCGTCGTAATGAACCATGGCAGAATCGAACAGACCGGCACCGCCGAAAGCCTCTACCGCCAACCCGAAAACGCCTTCGTAACCGAGTTTTTGGGCGAAACCGATGCCTTTGAAGGCAGAATAGAAAAAGGCGAATGGCATTACAACGGTTTCAGATGGCCTTTAGACAACACCCGCAAATGGCAGGAGCAAACCGCCACCGCCTATGTGCGCCCGCACGAATGGGCGGTAGCCGAAAACGGTGCAACG
The DNA here is from genome assembly GCF_001308005.1 of Neisseria sp. 74A18. Classification (NCBI taxonomy): domain Bacteria; kingdom Pseudomonadati; phylum Pseudomonadota; class Betaproteobacteria; order Neisseriales; family Neisseriaceae; genus Neisseria; species Neisseria sp. 74A18. The sequence goes on along the minus strand of NZ_LGZA01000002.1, from coordinate 143,726 downwards.
CCGATGCTGAGCGCACCGATTGAAACCATCCACTCCGCCGGCGCGCTCACCCATCTCACCCTTAAAGAAAACAAGCGCGACGTTCATATTACGTTTGCCGACAGCGACGCCGCCCGCCTCGGCTTGTCCGGCGGGCAAAATCTCGCGCTCGTGCCCAAGCAGCTGTATATTTTTTCGCAGAACGAATTGATTGATTTTGCGATTTAAAGCATTAATCGTCCGAGATAATGTTGCAAGATTATTTTTGCCCTAAGGCCGTCTGAAAACGGCTTGCGGTGGGCTTCACTCCAATCATTTACTTTGATTTCATGTATTTTCTACTCAACAAGGAAGCGAGCTATGAAATTTAAAACCATGCTTTTTATCGGTTTGACCGGCTTGGTATCTTCGGCATTCGCCGCCGACAATTATCAATTGAGCACCCATATTTTGGACATCAACAAAGGCAAGCCTGCACCTGATGTCAGCGTAGAGCTTTATAAATTGGGCAACAACGGCCAATGGCGTGAAATTGCCGAAAACAAAACCGACAGCAACGGCCGGATCAAAAACTTTTTGCCGTTAAAACCCGGTGCCGACAATAAAGGCATCTATAAACTCAAATTCAAAACCAAAGAATATTTCGCCAAAAACAAAGTCGATAATTTCTATCCGTTCGTCGAAGTTTCTTTCGAGTTGAAAGACAACAACCATTACCATGTGCCGATCACTCTTTCGCCCTTCGGTTACTCCACCTACCGCGGCAGCTAACCGCCAAGCGGCGGGATAACAACCGGCATTAAACAGGGGCAGACTATCCGTCTGCCCCTTCTGTTCGGCGTTTGACTGCAAATGCACAATAAGCCCTTCGCAAAACACCCAAACGGTTACGGCTGCTGCGAAGATTTTTTCTTATCTTTTTCTTCTTCGTCATCTCCGTCGGGAATCGCCGCACGCACCACCGCGCCCGTTCCTTTCACCACCACTTTGCCCGCGGTTAACACCGTTGTCGCCGCCAAATCGGCAGCGGCCGCCACCACGCAGCCGTTCAACAACAGGCACACCGCCGCAGCCAACAGCAATTGTTTTACCGGTTTCATATTTCAATGCCTGCAATATTCATCATTTATCGTGTTCATGATCTTCTGCACAAGCAGCAAGCCAAGCATCGTCGTCGCCGTCGAACTCTTCCACTTCGTCAAACTCGCCGTTTTCCGCCAGTGCTACCAATTCTTCCAAATCGTGTGCGCCTTCCACCCAAAAGCAGGGAATATCCGGTGGCGTATCCGGCGAGAGCACGGCGGCCAAGCCTTCATGCCAAGCCAACCAATAACCGTTGGCCGTCTGAACAAATTGCGCGTCGGGGTGGATGCTTTCGCCTTCAGTGTTCACCAACATGCGTTCGGCGATTTCTGCTTGAAAGGGCAGTATTTTCATTGTGAGATCCGTTAAGGTTTGGAAATAGCAAGCATTATAACAAAGGCCGTCTGAAAACGAGGCGGCAGCTTTTCAGACGGCCTTTGTTATAATGCTATGTTTCTGTTTTTAATAAAGCCGGGCCGCATCATGCAAGTGATCCAATTTGAAAATTCCCCCTTCAAACTCCACCAGCCTTTCCCGCCCGCCGGCGACCAGCCCACCGCGATTGCCGGCCTGCTTGAAGGGCTTTCAGACGGCCTCGCTTACCAAACCCTGCTCGGCGTCACCGGCTCGGGCAAAACCTATACCATGGCCAACGTGATTGCCCAAAGCGGCCGCCCTGCCATCATCATGGCGCACAACAAAACACTGGCGGCGCAGCTTTATGCCGAGATGCGCGAGTTTTTCCCCGAAAACGCGGTGGAATACTTCGTTTCCTACTACGACTATTATCAGCCCGAAGCCTATGTGCCGTCGCGAGATTTATTTATCGAAAAAGATTCCGCGATTAACGAACACATCGAGCAGATGCGCCTTTCCGCCACCAAAAACCTGATGACCCGCAACGACGTGATTATCGTCGCCACCGTGTCCGCCATCTACGGTATCGGCGACCCCACCGAGTACCAGCAAATGGTACTTTCCGTAAAAGAAGGCGACACCATCGAGCAGCGCGACATCATCTCCACCCTCGTTTCCATGCAATACGAGCGCGGCGAAATGGATTTCAAACGCGGCTCCTTCCGCGTGCGCGGCGACGTAATCGACGTGTATCCCGCCGAAAGCTCCGACAACGCTTTGCGCATCAGCCTGTTTGACGACGAAATCGACCGCCTCGACCTCTTCGACCCGCTTACCGGCGGCAACATCCAGCGCGTCGGCCGCTACACCGTGTTCCCCTCCAGCCACTACGTTACCCCGCGCGACACCGTGCTGCGCGCCTGCGAAAGCATTAAAGAAGAACTGCGAGAACGCATTGATTTCTTTACCCAAGAAAACCGCCCCGTCGAAACCCAACGCATCGAACAGCGCACCCGCTTCGACCTTGAAATGCTCTACGAAATGGGTTTCTGCAAAGGCATCGAAAACTACTCGCGCCACTTTTCCGGCAAAAAAGAAGGCGAACCGCCGCCCACGCTGATGGATTATCTGCCCGATAACGCCATCATGTTTATCGATGAAAGCCACGTTACCGTGACCCAAATCGGCGGCATGTACAAAGGCGACGCCAGCCGCAAGCAAAACCTCGTCGATTACGGCTTCCGCCTGCCTTCCGCCCGCGACAACCGCCCACTCAAATTCCACGAATTTGAAAAAATCATGCCGCAAACCATCTTCGTTTCCGCCACGCCCGCCAAATACGAAGAAGAACACGCCGGCCAAGTGGTCGAGCAAGTCGTGCGCCCCACCGGCCTCGTCGATCCGCAAATCGAAATCCGCCCCGTCGCCACCCAAGTGGACGACTTACTCAGCGAAATCAACGACCGCATCGCAAAAGGCGAGCGCGTACTCGTTACCACCCTCACCAAACGCATGGCCGAACAGCTCACCGATTATTACAGCGAACTCGGCATCAAGGTGCGCTACCTGCATAGCGACATCGATACCGTAGAACGCGTTGAAATCATTCGAGATTTACGCCTCGGCCTGTTTGACGTGCTCGTCGGCATCAACCTTTTACGCGAAGGCTTGGACATTCCCGAAGTTTCACTCGTCGCCATCCTCGATGCCGACAAAGAAGGCTTCCTGCGCAGCCACCGCAGCCTCATCCAAACCATAGGCCGCGCCGCCCGCAACGTAAACGGCGTCGCGATTCTGTATGCCGACAAAATCACCGATTCCATGAAAGCTGCCATCGACGAAACCGAACGCCGCCGCGAAAAACAGATTAAATTCAACGAAGAACACGGCATCGTGCCGAAGCAGATTACCAAACAGGTAAAAGACATCATCGACGGCGTGTACCACGACGATTCAGGCAGCCCCAAAGGCAAAGGCCGTCTGAAAAACAAAGTGAAAGTGGGCGAAATCCACACCGAAGAAGACGCCATTAAAGAAATCGCCAAACTTGAAAAAGCCATGCAGCAAGCGGCGAGGGATTTGCAGTTTGAAGAAGCGGCGGTGTTGAGGGATAAGATTCGGGGGATTAAAGAAGGGTTGTTGTTTGGAGCGGAGTGAAATTGATATTGAAACGGTATCTTTAATTTTTATTTAAAATGATAGAGGTCCATATGAATATGAAAGATGGTTTTTTTGTGGCTATTATAGCTGCTTTGACTTCAGTTGTGCTATGGAGTTTGAATTATTTTGTAATTGAAAAACCAAGGATTAAGCTTGATGAACAAAGGATGTCATTAGATATGTTAAGAGAGCAAATTAATCAAAAGGATAAAGAAATTAGCTTAAAAGAAAAGCAAATGCAATTCATGCAAGATGGAGTTATGTTGGTAAAAGTCGAAAAAGTTGAATGTTATAAAATTCGACGTCTATCTGTTAATACTGCTTTTATTTGGTATGAATGTAGTTTTGTAAACAAGTCCAAGAGGCCGGTATCTACTCATCTAAAAAAAGAGAATTTTTCCCTAGAGCAGTTTAATGGTGATAAATTTATTAAATATAAACAGGATGATAAATATCTTTATGTGGATGAGATTGTAAATGTAACTAATATTACTCCTGACGGTTCAGGAATTATTCGGTTTAGACTCGGTAGTAAAGACAAAAAATATCAGATTTCAAGTTTTTTATCTAACCAACAAATAGTAGTTAACATCCCTTTTGCTATTGATAGGCTATATATTGATAATGAAAGAAAATAACCCCTATATTGCTAATCATATTGATAGAGAGGCAAATCTATCTTTATCAATACGATTGCGTGAGTAGCTAGCAAGCGTAGTCGGATACTTGTATCCGACACAACGGTTGGTATTGCCAAAACGTTCAATCATTTTGATGATGCATAAATGTCGGATTCAAGCAAGCGTAGGTCGGATACTTGTATCCGACACAATGGTTGATATTGCCGAAAAGTTCAATCATTGTGATGTTGCATAAATGTCGGATTCAAGTATCCGACCTACATCTTGTATCATTTGTATGGGTTAATTCGTATAACAAGGGAAAACCATGCGCTACCGTCGGTATTACCGTGCGAGCGGAACGTATTTCTTTACGCTGGTGGCGCATAACCGCCAACGGATTCTAACCGGTGATGCGGTGCGTTCGGCCTTGCGTGAGGCTGTGTTGGCGGTACGGGAAAAATACCCGTTTGAAATCGCGGCATGGGTGTTGATGCCCGATCATCTGCATACTATTTGGCATCTGCCTGAAAACGATGCGGATTTTCCGAACGCTGGCGGCAAATCAAAAGGCACAGCCAATATTTAATCGGTGCCGACACGCGTTTATGGCAGAAGCGGTTTTGGGAGCATGCTATTCGTGATGAAGCGGATTTTGCCCGTCATTTCGATTATGTGCATTTCAATCCGGTGAAACACGGCCATGTGTCAAAGGTATCGGATTGGCCGTTTTCTACCTTTCATCGCTATGTAAAGCAAGGCATTTATCCGCTAAATTGGGGCGGGAATGGCTCTGATTTTGTGGTGGCGTATGATTCATGAAGGTGTCGGATTCGGGAATCTAACCTATGGGGTGATCAATTAACGAGGCCGTCTGAAAATTCAGACGGCCTTTGCTGTATCCGATAAATTTTTATTTTATAATTCGATGTTTTTATTTTAATGGTGGGGAAGATATGGCGGAAGTATTTGACAATAGGCCTTATCCGGATGGTGGACATAGTGCCGGGGCGGATGGTGTGTTTGTGCAGGCGGAGGATTCGCTTCCGTCTAATGGTTTCGGCGGGAACGTTAGCCGCCATTGGCGCTTTGATTTTCACGGTACGGCCAATGAATATTTTAAGATTTGGATTGTGAATCTGTTTCTATCCGTGATTACTTTGTCGTTTTATTCTCCGTGGGCTAAGGTGCGGCGTTTGCGTTATTTCTACGGTAATACGGTGCTGGGACAGGATAAATTTGATTTTACGGCGATTCCTGCCCGTATTTTGATCGGGCGGATTATTGCTACGGTTTTGTTTGTGGCATTTTCGCTTTTATCCAATATTGATCCGATGTATTCGAGTGCGGTTTTGTTGTTGGCATTTGCGCTGATGCCGTGGCTGGTGCGCTCGACCATGCGTTTCCGTGCGCGTAATACGAAATACGGCAACAGCCGTTTTTATTTTTCGGCAACGATGGGGCAGTCTTATTGGGTGTTGGCAAAATGTGCGGTGGTGACGGTTTTGGGCGCGGGCTTGCTGTATCCTTTGGCGCTTTATTGGTTTAAGTCTTATCAAATCAAGCATTTACATATCGGTAATTTGCGCTTTAATCTGAATACGGGTGTGGGCGGTTTTTATGGCGCGGTGTTGAAGCCTTTGCTGTTTATCGTGTTGTTGGTTGCGGCGGCGGTGCTGGTTTTGTTCGGTATGGGTTATGTGTCGGATTTGGGCTATGTGTTGTCGGATCGGGTGGTGTTTCCGCTGGTGTATCTTTTGATTATGCTGCCTTATATTGCTGTGTTGGGCTTTTTTATACCGCTGACGCAGGGTTATCTGTTCCGCGCAACTTGGCAGGATGTGAGTGTGGGCAACAGCCGTATTACGACTGATTTGAACCCGTATAAATACGCTTTGATTAAATTGACCAATTATATTGCGGCTGTCTTTACGCTGGGTTTGCTGCTGCCGTGGGGTGCGGTGCGTTTGTACCGCTATCAGGCGCAGTCTTTGCAGGTTGAGTTGCAGGATAATCCGCAAGATTTGATGAATATGGCTCAAAATGATCCGGATGCTATCGGTGAAGAAATCGCCGACGTGTTTGATATCGATATTTCACTTTAAGGCTGCTTGAGCATGTCTGAATCTCTTACGGTAAGTTATTACGACGGTAAGCGTAATGTTCCCCATCAGGCTGAAATTTCGCTTGATGGGGGCAAATTGCGTGTGGTGTATAACGGCGGGCAAACTGCTGAATATCCGCTGCACAGTATTGCTTATATGGCGGGAGTAGGCGGTGTTTTGCCGGCTTTGGAGTTGCCGGGCGATGCGCGCATTGAGTTTTTGAATCACGATGTTCCGCACTGGCTGCCCCTGCAAAACAAAACCATGTTGAAGCAAGTCGGGCGGCTGGAAAAAAGCTGGAAATGGGCGGTGTTTTCTTTGGTGGCAATGGTGTGCGTGGTTGCCGTGGTATTCAAGTGGGGGATTCCCGCCGCCGCTTACCATGCCGCCCACCATCTGCCGGAAAAAACTTTGCAGAGCGTGGGCAATCAGGCGGAAGAAATTATTCTCGAACTCACCGCCGAAACCAAACTGCCGGCCAAACGGCAGAAAGAAATTTCTGATTTGTATTACAAAAAGCTCAATCCCGAACATCCGGCCAAACTGCTGTTTAGAGACGGTGGCGGGCTGGGTGCCAATGCTTTTGCCATTCCGAACAACACCATTATGCTGACCGACTCATTGGTGGAGTTGGCAAAGCACGATCATGAAATTTTGGCCGTGCTGGCACACGAACAAGGCCATCTGAAAGAACGCCACAGCCTGCAACAGGCTCTGCGCGGCATCGGCATAAGCGTGTTTCTGCTTGCGCTTACCGGCGATGCCACGGATTTTCTCGACGGGCTGCCGGTAGTGTTTGCCACGGCCCAATATTCGCAGGAATTTGAGCTTGAAGCCGATTTACATGCCGTCAACGAATTGAAACGTTTGAATATTCCGCCCAAACATCTGGCCGATTTTCTGCAACGTTTGCACAAATCGCACGGTCATGATGAAGAAAATCCGGTTGAAAATATTTTAAGCACGCATCCGATTACATCCGAACGGGTGAAACAGGTTGAGCAACATACGAAGTAAAGCGTTTTAAAGTAACAATCGTTTTAAAACCGTTAAGGCCGTCTGAACATTCAGACGGCCTTAGCGTTATCCTAAAAAAACGGTTAGCGAAAAACAGTTCAACTATATATATATATATATATTGGTTTTAAATCGAATAATCTTCTTTCAGCAGATGCTTGTAAGCGTGCAGATACGAAGCCCCCACAAACGATACGCCGCCGACAACATTGCCGATAAACACCGGCAGCATATTCCAGAAAAACTGCCCCCAGCTAACATCGGCTCCGGCAAGAATACCCGCCGGAATAATAAACATATTGGCAACAAAATGCTGGAAGCCGATCAACACGAAAATCATCACCGGAAACCACATGGCTAAAATCCGCCCCGAAGTGTGCTTGGCACCGAAATAAAACCAAATACCCATGCAAACCATCCAGTTGCAGGCAATGGCAGAAACAAACGCCCTGCCGAAATCCATATTCACCTTAGCTTCGGCAATCGCCATCGTTTTTGCGGCTGCCGCACCTTCCGACAAGCCGACGTAATGCCCGAGAAAAAAAGCCATCGCCAATGCGCCTGCAAGGTTGCCCAAGCTCACCAAAATCCAGTTGCGCACCAGCTTGCCGGTGCTGACACGTTTGGTCAAACGGCCCAAGCCCATAATCATCATATTGCCCGTTGCCAATTCGCCGCCGCCAATCAGAATACAAATCAAACAGATAGGAAAAACCGCCGCACCCAAAAGCGTTGCCAGCCCGCTCCAATCGGCCGGAATGCCGCTTACCACCTTTAAAAACGCCAAATAACCGAAGCCGACATAACTTCCGCCCAGAAAACTCAAAATCAGCAGCATTTTGGTGCTGCTTTCCGACTTGGCGTAGCTTCGTTTAATTGCATCTTCCAAAATTTCGTGTGGAAAAAAATCACGTTCTTGCATATTTATCCTTCGCATTTCCAATAAACAGGCGGGAAAATCAGCGGCATTTGTTGCGATACCGTTTCATGCCGTCTGAAAAACCACACGCCATCACATCTGACACTTTAGGCAAAATAGAAATGCAAGCAAAAGAACGATTAGTTGTTAATTAAATATCTTTGGTTATATGGTTAATCAACTTAAGTTTAATAACAAAACCGTCATACTCGGGCTTGAGCGAGTATCCTTATTTTCAGCAAATTCAGGCGCTAACCCGGTCAAGCCCGAGCATCACGGATGTACTATTTTTGAAAGCGTACAGACACATCTTTTCAGACGGCCTGAGAGCTTTGATTATCTTGCGCCGCAGACGGGCGCTTTGCGAAGGTTTCCCGCCGGTGTAATCCTGTATAATCGCCACCCTACCCGCTTTACCTTAAGGAACAGTTTTGGATACTTTTTTAAGCATGAAAGTTTTCCGCCAAGTGATTGAAAACGGCAGCTTCACCAAAGCAGCGGAACGCATGGATTTATCGCCCGCGATGGTCAGCAAACATGTGCGCCATTTGGAAAGCAGCATCGGAGCGAAACTGCTGCTGCGCAACACCCGCAGTTTAAGCCTGACCGAAGCGGGCGCAGAATATTACCGCCAATGTGCTTATGCTCTGGACACGCTGGAGCAGGCGGCGCAAAAGGCGGCTTCAGGCGTGGAACAGGCTCAGGGCTTGTTGCGGCTCACGGCACCGGTATGGTTTGCATCATCGCAATTCGCACAATGGTTAACCGAATATTGCGAACAGTATCCCGATATTACGCTGGAAGTGGTATTAGACAACCGCCACAAAGATTTGGTGGGCGACGGCTTCGACCTTGCCTTGCGCGCGTCAGACGAACCCGCACCCTCACTGATTGCCCGCAAAATCGGCACGGTAAACATGCTGCTGTGTGCTTCTGCAGAATTTGTCGAGCGTTGCGGCATGCCCGAAACTTTAGAACAAGTTGCCGCCTGCCCTGCCGTATTGCCGGGTTACGTCGATATGCGCGTGCGCACTTTGCAACACCTTGAAAGCGGCAAAAACGAAGAACTTCATCTGAAAAAACCGGTATTCACCAGCAACAACAGCGTGATGGTTTACCAAATGATTCTGGCCGGCTGCGGCATCGGTTACGGGCCGGACTGCCTGATTTGCGAAGATTTGGCCAAAGGCAGGCTGGTTAGGCTGCTGCCCGATTATTCTATGCCCAGCCATCCGCTTTATGCAGCTTATGCCGACCGCCAATTTCTGAGTGCGAAAGTGCGCAGCTTTATCGACTTTATCGGCGGCAAACTTGGCCGCAGCAATCCTTTTGTGCCATAAGCTGCCCGCCGCCCCGGCAGCATGGTCAACGTGTGCGGCCGAAGCCGCATTTGCCGGAGCTTATTCAAAGCCGTCAGGTTTGCTTCATGCCCGGATTTGGTTACAATGGAATTTCCTTACAACGCACATAAGCAAAATAACGCAAACGTCTGCGGCACAGGCTGCCTGCGCCTTGTCTTGTGACTGTGTGATTTCACAATAAAAAACCGGAGCAATATTATGAAAAAAATCATTTCTGCATTATGTTTGAGCGCATTGGCCGCAACTGTCGGTGCGGCAACTTATAAAATCGACGGTCATCACACCAATGCCCGTTTCGGCATCGACCACTTTAAAACCAGCACCAACGTGGGCGGTTTTTATAATTTAAGCGGCACGTTGGAATTCGACCCCGCCAAACGCACCGGTTCGATAGATTTGAGCATTCCCGTCGATTCGATTCAATCCGGCAGCCAAGAGTTTACCAACCACCTGAAATCGGCCGACTTGTTCAATGCGGCCAAATACCCCGAAATCCGCTTTACCTCGACCAAATTCAACTTCAACGGTAGAAAACTGCTGTCGGTTGACGGCAAGCTGACTATGTTGGGCAAAACCCATCCGGTTAAGCTCAAAGCCCAAAAATTCAACTGCTACGACAGCCCGATTTTAAAAACCCAAGTTTGCGGCGGCGATTTCACCGCCACCATCGACCGCACCAAATGGGGCATGAATTATCTGCTGGATGCAGGCATCACCAAGCACGTTTCTTTGAACATTCAAATCGAAGCGGGTAAAAAATAATATCCGCCCGAATCAAACCGCTCTTAAGACGGCCTTAGATTCGAATTTCAAATGCAACACTCAGGCAGTAGTGGTTGGAACAGATTCAAGAATAAAACACTTGGCGTTTCATAGCCAAGTGTTTTTCTTGGCCGGTGGTTCAGCTCATCCTGAACCCTGCGTATTTCCCGCTCACTAATGTTGCGGAAATCCGTTTGTTTGGGGAAGTATTGGCGGATGAGTCCGTTGGTGTTTTCATTCAGCGCCTTTTCCCAAGAACGGTAAGGACGGCAGAAATAGGTTTCAGCCGCCAATGCTTTGGCTATTCGGGTGTGGCGGGTAACCCGTTCGACCAGTGTCAATAACGCGCTTTTCTGATCTTTGCCGACGATGGCGGGTCGGTTTTCAATGCCTGTGCGGTCGGGTACTTTGCCTCTGCTCCATGTGCTGCCGTAGCGTTTACGGTAGGATTTGCTGCATATTCTGAGGTGCTGCCGCAAAGTGCCGCCGTTGCTTCTGTCGTCGCGCAGGTTATAGACGGTGCTGTGACGGAGTGTGATTTGGTGGTGTTTGTGCAAATAGGCGCACACTTGCTCTGGGCTGAGTTTGCGGCGGATGAGGGTAGCGATGTGTTGGGTCAGCTGCGAATGGAGCTTATAGGGTTTTCGCTTACGTTGTTTGGTCTACCGGCTTTGCTGTTGGGCTTTTTCGGCACTGTATTGCTGCCCTTGTGGGCAGTTCGTCTTGGATCAGTTGTGTGTCGCTCATATGCAATCTTTCTTGCAGGAAAGGCCGTATGCTACCGCATACCGGCCTTTTTCTGTTGTGAAAAGTTGCACTTCAAATTTGAATCCGCTGGGCCGATGTCTGCTTATTGGCTGCCGATTACCTTTATACCCAACGGCTGGCGTGTGAGGTAAAGGGCAAGCTGCGCCGGCACATGCTCGGAAGGCGATGTGTTGGCCGTTAACAATATTTCTTCGCCTGCGACGCTATTGTGCCAGCCGTACACCAGCTGGTTGAACGGAAACGGCGAAGATACGCCGTTGTCGGCTCTGAGCATTGCGGTTGCGCCCGCTCTGCCTTTTTCTGCCAAAGCAACAAAGCGTCGGCGGGCGGCTTGATGGTCGGCACGAGGCGTTTTGACGCTGCACGAGCCGGGTGCGGTGCTGATATAAAAAGTTGCACCGTCTTTCTCGACTTTCCATACTGCCTGCGCATCCAATTCCATCATGCCCAAAGGCAGATTTTTCACCGTCGCCTCATCAAGCATGGGCAGTTGTTTTTGCGCCGCCCAGGCCGCAACCTCCTGCGGGCGGCCGTTGCTGCCGACACACACTTCTTCAAACAGTCCGACTGCTTGGGCAGCGTGGTTTTCCAACTGCTCTTGCGGAATGTTTCCCCCGCATGAAGCGGTAAACAGCGTAGCGGGCAGCAGGAAAAACATGCTTTTCAACATTTCAGACGGCCTCACTTGTGGCGCATAACCAGCTTAAACACGCCGTCTGCCTCGGAAGATTCGAGCAATACATGCCCTGTTTGGCGACAAAAGGCGGCAAAATCATCAGGTGCGCCATGGTCGGTCGCCAATACGGTCAATACTTCATCGGCCTGCATCTGCGCCAAAGCTTTTTTGGCGCGTAAAATCGGCAGCGGGCATTTCAATCCGGTTACGTCTAAAGTGTGCATGGTATGTGTTTTCTGTGTCGAATTGGATAATGAATTGATCTATTATACTCTTCGGCGCAGCAATCTTACAGCCTGAGACTTTGCCTGCTACATATACGGCAGATAAAAAAATACCCGGCAATCTTGAGAAGATTGCCAAGTATAAGAGAGATTTCTGTCAATCTGCCGCCTGCTGCAAAGAGCGGAAGATGGGTTAAGGGGTTTGTTGGTCGCGCATGAATTTGCAGGCGTCTTCGTCTCCGCCTTTACAGGCTTGGTTCAGCAGCGCATAAGCTTTATCGATGTTCTTCACCACGCCTCGGCCGGTAAGATACATGTTGCCTAAATTGTATTGGGCTACGGTATTGCCTTGGTCGGCAGCCTGCGTGTACCACAATGCGGCTTTGCCCGGATCGGCCTCAACACCTTCGCCGGAATCATACATAAAGCCAATCTCCGCCTGCGCTTCTACCAAACCTTGATTGGCGGCTTTTTCATACCACACGGCGGCCTGTTTCATGTCTTTTTCCACACCGGTGCCGTGGGCATACATATAGGCCAGATTTTTTTGCGCGGTATTTTCACCGCGGTCTGCCGCCTGTTTGAACCAATCGAATGCCTGACGGTAGTCTTGCCCTACCCCGTAACCGTAAAAATACAGACGGCCCAAATTGTTTTGTGCCTGTGTGCTGCCTTGGGCGGCGGCTTTCTTATACCAAGACAAAGCCGTTTTCATATTAACTTTCACACCGCGGCCTTCCTGATACATGGCACCTAAATTGGCTTGTGCGTCTGCATGCCCCTGCTTGGCCGCCCGACGGTACATTTTGACGGCTTTTTCCAAATCGCTTTCCACGCCGTCGCCGGTTTCATAAGCCAATGCCAATTCGTATTGCGCCTGTTTGTCGCCGCGTTCGGCCATTTTGATGCGCTCTTGAAAATCTGAGGGAAGCTCCGCAGCGGCGTTAAAAGCCAAACCGAGCATGATCACGGCTGCTGCCAAGCGGGTGTTTGTGAGTTTCATGTTCATAAAATCCCGTTTTAATATACTCGATTGGAATAATAACAAATCAATAATCCTGCAATATCAAAAGAATGATGTGCGGACATTTTTGCCGCCTCAATGTTACATTGGTAACTAATGTTACATTTATTGTTACCTTAGGCATGTCGTTGCCGTTTGTTCCGGGCCTTAATTTATGCCCGATAATATTCAATCAGCTTATTTTTAATATAAGGCAGCAAGCTTCAGACGGCATAGGTACTATGGAACCGATTCTGTGGCCGCTTTAGCAGCTTGCACCATCGTTTTCTTTGAGCTAAGGCGAAGCAACGCCGTAGTAAAATTTAAATGGATTGACTAAGGCGTTACAATACAGCCTTTCCCATCATCAGGAACCTTCATGGCAAAAGCACCGAAAACCGTTTACCAATGCAGCGAATGCGGCGGCACCACCCCCAAATGGCAGGGCAAATGCCCGCATTGCGGCGAGTGGAACACCTTGCAGGAAAGCCTTGCCGCGCCCGAGCCGAAAAACGTGCGCTTCCAATCGTGGGCGGCAGATACGGCACAGGTGCAGGATCTTTCCAAAGTAACGGCCACCGAAGTGCCGCGCGAGCCGACCGGCATGAGCGAACTCGACCGCGTGTTGGGCGGCGGTTTGGTAAACGGCGCGGTGATTCTGCTCGGCGGCGACCCCGGCATCGGCAAATCGACGCTGCTTTTGCAAACCGTGGCGATGATGGCGAAAAGCCGCAAAGTGCTGTATGTATCGGGTGAGGAATCCGCCCAACAAGTCGCCTTGCGCGCGCAACGCTTGGGCTTGCAAAGCGAAGGCGTGAACCTGCTGGCGGAAATCCGCATGGAAGCCATTCAGACGGCCTTAAAACAGCACGAACCCGCCGTGGTGGTGATTGATTCGATTCAAACCATGTATTCCGATCAAATCACTTCCGCGCCCGGCTCGGTATCGCAAGTGCGCGAGTGTGCCGCCCAGCTTACCCGCATGGCCAAGCAGATGGGTATTGCCATGATTTTGGTCGGCCACGTTACCAAAGACGGCGCCATCGCCGGCCCGCGCGTGCTCGAACACATGGTCGATACCGTGCTCTATTTCGAGGGCGACCAGCATTCCAACTACCGCATGATACGCGCCATCAAAAACCGTTTCGGTGCGGCCAACGAGCTGGGCGTGTTCGCCATGACCGAACACGGTTTGAAAGGCGTGTCCAACCCTTCGGCGATTTTTCTCGCCAGCTACCGCGACGACGTGCCCGGCTCATGCGTATTGGTCACTCAAGAAGGCAGCCGCCCGCTGTTGGTAGAAATTCAGGCATTGGTTGACGACGCGCACGGCTTTACGCCCAAACGCCTTACCGTCGGTCTCGAACAAAACCGCCTCGCCATGCTGTTGGCCGTCTTAAACCGCCATGCCGGTATCGCCTGCTTCGACCAAGACGTATTCCTGAACGCCGTAGGCGGCGTAAAAATCAACGAACCCGCTGCCGACCTTGCCATTATCCTTGCCATGCTCTCCAGCTTCCGCAACCGCCCGCTGCCCGAAAAAATGGTGGCCTTTGGCGAAATCGGCTTGAGCGGCGAAGTCCGCCCCGTGGCACGCGGGCAGGAACGCTTGAAAGAAGCGGAAAAACTCGGCTTCAAACGCGCCGTCGTGCCTAAAGCCAATCTGCCGCGCAACCCGAAAGAATTCCCCGGCTTACAGATTTTCGGCGTGAGCAGTTTGCAGGAAGCGGTGGAGGTGTGCAGGAATAGTGAAGAGTGAAAATCAAACGATATATAAAACAGCATAAGCATTGGTTAGAGATAGGTGCCATCCTCTTAGCATTATTCCTTATGGTGTAGATTTCTTGGCAACCGATTCAATTAAGAAAAGGTCTTTTCAAATGGCTGGTCGTCATCACAAGCACCATTGCCTTTTTGCCCGTATTTTTATCAAACAGAAAAAAACTTAAGCCTCCAACCAAGTTTTTGCCTAAATGTTGGTATCTACTGCAAGGCATAACCAAAACATGGTTCTATATCTTCGCTTGCCTATTTTTCACTCTGAATATTATGCTTTGGGCAAGCCTAATGTTTGTAGAAGAACATACCATGCAAGCAGAAATTACCGACTTTGGTAGCCGCCGCAGAGGATGCGATCCATGGATACTTACTTTGCAAACCGGTGTTCGAGTTTCAGTGTGCCCGCAAAACAACAGCGGAGCGATCAACGACATCATCACCGTCAAAGTACGAGAAAACTTTCTAGGCTACGAAGCACGCAAAGTTAGCGACGAATAAACGGATTAATCATACTTGAGGCCGTCTGAAAACTTTTCAGACGGCCTCATCAGTTACCGGCCACATATTTTAATGATATTCAATGCCGAACCATGCCCGACAAAGTATTCAAAATCACCACGCCCGCCAAAATAAACCCGATGCCTACAATCCCCGCAATATCTGCTTTCTGCCCGAAAAACACCATGCTCACCAAGCACGTCAGCACCAGCCCCACGCCTGCCCATACTGCGTATGCCGTCCCTAACGGAATACTTTTTAAAGACAGCGACAAGAAATAAAACGAGCCTACAAAAGCCACCGCCATCGCCGCGGTAGGCCACGGTTTGGTAAAGCCCTCACTAAGCTTGAGCATGGAAGAACCGAACACCTCGCTTACAATCGCCAGCGATAAGAAAAACCAATGCACAGCCTACTCCTCCCATATCCTATCCCACACAACAGGCAAAGCGCCTAATTCATCCAACGCCCCAATATCGCCGCAGAAGCAACGGCAATCAACACCGTAGGCAGCATCCCCCAACGGCTTGCCGCCAATATCGTAATGGCCAAAGCCACCAGTTCATGCGGTTTGCCTGAAGCAAAATACGGTGCAATTACCGAAATCAACACACACCCCGGCGCCGCATCCATCACTGCGGCTGCACGCGGGCTTAGCGTGCGGTTGCGCAGCATAAAAAAACCGATTAAACGGGTCGAATAAGTTGCCGCCAACATACCCATCACCACAGTAAACGATGCCCACGAAATCATTTGCCGCACCCTCCCCAATAAGCAACCAGCAAACCCGCCAAAGCTCCGGCAGGCACATACCACGCACCGTCAATGCCGAGATAAACCGATACGGCCACCACCAAACTCACCAACCACGGCAAAGCAGCCTTAAACCCTTTCCACAAGCCGCGTAACAACACCAAAAACACGGCGGGAAACGCCATGCCGAAGCCCCAAGCCGCCACATCGCCAAACACCGGCCCCGCAGCCGCGCCCATACCCGTTACCGCCACCCACACCACATAAAGCGTCAACGCCGTGCCCATATAATATGGCAGGCTAAACGCAGGCAAGCCCAGCTGCTTGCGCCGGTGGATATCGGCCATACTCAAAGCCCAGCTCTCGTCAGTCATAAAAAACAAAGCAGGCAGCGCTTTTTTCATCGGCACATCTTTCAGATACGGCGTTAAGGCCGCGCCCATCAAAATATGGCGGGTGTTGATCATAAACGTTACCGTGATAATCAGCAGCACCGGCAGCGGATCCGCCCACAGCCCCACCGCCGCAAACTCAGAGCCGCCGGCGAAATTCAGCCCCGTCATCATCGACATTTCCAGCACGCTCATGCCTTTCTGCCCGCCCTGTACGCCTAAAATCAAAGCGAACGGCAGCATACCGATAATCACGGGCAAACAGTCTTTAGCCCCGCGCCAAAATTCGGATTGCGGAGAAACAGCCGTATTCATAACAAATTCCGAAAACAAAACGGCGATAATAGCGTAAAAGCCGTCTGAAAGCGAACTTGGGCGTTGCGCCGAAACAGGCTTTGCGGCTTGCGCCAAAACCTGTTCAGACGGCCTTTGCGCTATCAACCGGCCTTATAAAACTGCTATACTCAGCGTCATTTCCCAACCCGCCTCAGGCCGTCTGAAAACATGATTACCAAACAAGAATACCAAGCCCAAGCCGCCGCAGGTTACAACCGCATTCCGCTGGTTCAAGAGCTGCTGGCCGACCTCGATACTCCGCTTTCCCTTTATCTCAAGCTCGCCAACCGACCCTACACCTACCTGCTCGAATCCGTGGTCGGCGGCGAACGCTTCGGGCGTTATTCCTTTATCGGCCTGCCCTGCCGCACCTACCTCAAAGCATCCGGCAAAAAAGTGGACGTTTACCAAAACGGCGAAATCACCGAGCAATACGAAGGCAACCCGCTGCATTTCATCGAACAGTTTCACGAGCGTTTCAAAACGCCCGAAATCCCCGGTCTGCCCCGCTTTACCGGCGGCTTGGTCGGCTACTTCGGCTACGAAACCATCTACCACTTCGAGCATTTCGCCCACCGCTTCCAAAACAGCGGCAAGCCCGACACCATCGGCACGCCCGATATTCTGCTGATGCTTTCCGAAGAACTGGCCGTTGTCGACAACCTCAGCGGCAAAATCCACCTGATCGTTTATGCCGACCCCGCCCAAGCCAACGGCTACGAACAAGCCCGCGAACGGCTGGAAGACCTGCGCACCCGCCTGCGTCAAAGCTGCGCCATTCCTCTTTCCCTCGGCAGCCCCAAAACCGAACCGGAACACGAAACCGGCGAAGCGCGCTACAAAGAATATGTGCGCAAAATCCGCCAATACATTCTCGACGGCGACTGCATGCAAGTCGTACCCAGCCAGCGCATGAAGCAGAAGTTTACCGACAACCCGCTCAGCCTCTACCGCGCCCTGCGCACGCTCAACCCCTCGCCATATATGTTTTACTACGACTTCGGCGATTTCCACGTTGTCGGCTCGTCGCCCGAAATCCTTGTGCGCCGCGAACGCGACAACATCATCGTGCGCCCCATCGCCGGCACCCGTCTGCGCGGAAAAAACCCCGCCGAAGATTTGGCCAACGAACAAGATTTGCTGGGCGATGCCAAAGAAATCGCCGAACATGTAATGCTGATTGACTTGGGCCGCAACGACGTCGGCCGCGTCAGCCGAACCGGCGAAGTGAAAGTAACCGACAAAATGGTTATCGAACGCTATTCGCATGTGATGCACATCGTTTCCAACGTAGAAGGCCGTCTGAAAAACAATATCGACAACATGCAGATACTCGCCGCCACCTTTCCCGCTGGCACGCTGTCGGGCGCGCCGAAAGTACGCGCGCTCGAAATCATCGAAGAACTCGAACCCAACAAACGCTGCATCTACGGCGGCGCGGTCGGCTGCTGGAGCTTCAACAACGATATGGACTTAGCCATCGCCATCCGCACCGCTGTGATTAAAGACGAAACCCTGTATGTGCAGAGCGGCGGCGGCATCGTGGCCGATTCCGACGAAGAAGCCGAATGGCAGGAAACCCAAAACAAAGCCCGCGCGGTATTGCGGGCGGCACAGATGGTGCAGGAAGGCTTGGATAAGTGAGGCCGTCTGAACGCGCCGGTGCATAAAGCATCCTGTCAATCAAAATATTTATAGTTAATCGATTTATAAATAGCACATACGTCATACTCTGGCTTAACCCGGGTATCTTCAGTTTCAGCAAATTTTAGGAGATACTCGGGTCAAGCCCGAGTATGACGGTTTTGTTATTAAACTTAAGTGGATTGACTATAGAGAACACGAGGCATAACGGCGGGCAGCAACACCCGCCCTACCTATACGCAGGCCGTCTGAAAATGTATTCAGACGGCCTGAGACCTTCTTTTATTCAGCCGCCCTACCAAGCCACAACATAAGTGATGCGGTAATCGAGCGGCAGCATGCCTTGAGCGTTGCGCCGGTTTTCATAGGCCGTCTGAAAACGCTGCCAGCGGTTTTTACCGGTTAAACCTTTGTTTTTACGATGTATCACATGGTTGGCACCGATGTTTTTCAGGCTGTGTAACAGGGCTTTGAGAGAGGGGAAATATTGGGTGTAGCTTTCGGTGTGTATGCGAATGTTTTGAAAACAGCGGAAGGCCGTCTGAATGTCGGTTTCGGTGAGAAAGCGGTTGACGTGCGCGCTTTCGTCGGCGGCCCGCCATGCCTGTTCGAGCTGTTGCAGGCTGCCTGCGCTAACGGTAGCCACTGCCGCATAACCGCCGGTGCGGATCACGCGCCGCATTTCGGCGGCGGCGCGTTCGAGGTCGCACCATTGCAGGGCGAGGCTGCTGAAGCAGGCATCCATGCTGCCGTCCGCCAACGGCAGCGATTCGGCATCGGCGAGCAGGCAGCAGTCGGCGCGGCGGAGGCGGGCGATGTGTTGCAACATGCCTTCGGCCAAATCGAGGGCAAGCACGTTTGCGCCACGACTGCGTATTTTTTCGCTGACCCAGCCGCTGCCCGCGCCGATGTCGGCAACGGTTTTGCGGTTGAGGCCGTCTGAAAAACGGCTTTCCAAGAGTTGCAGCAAACGCAGCCCGGCCTGTTGCTGGATGGCTGCCGATGCGTCGTAACTTTCGGCGGCTTGGCTGAATGCGCGGGCAATGTGGTGTTTGGACGGGTTTTCAGACGGCATCTTGCAAGCCTTTGATTAATGTTTCGATATGCGTCGGTTCATGGGCGGCGGTGAGGGTAATCCGCAGCCGCGCCTGCCCGACGGGTACGGTGGGCGGGCGGATGGCGGGCACATACAGGCCGTGCTCGCGCAGGGTAGCAGATGCGGATAAGGCCGCTTCGTTGCTGCCGCATAAAAAGGGCTGGATAGCGGTTTCAGACGGCATCAGGCGTTCCCGCAGTCCGCATTCGGATAAGGCCGTCTGAAAAAAGCGGATATTGCCACGCAGTTTTTCACGCAAACCGTCGGCGGCACGAACGCGCTCCAAAGCAACAGACAGCGCGGCGGCTTGGGCGGGCGGAAAGGCGGTGCTGTAAATCAGGTGGCGGGCGAATTGGGTAAGGTATTCGGCTACGGTGCGGCTGCACAATACCGCCGCACCCATCAGCCCGGCCGCTTTGCCGAAGGTAACGATCAATATGTCGGGCTGCACGCCTGCGGCTGCCGCACTGCCGCGCCCTTCGCCGCCCAGCACGCCGATGCCGTGCGCGTCGTCGAGCAGCAGCCACGCGCCGTATCGTTCGCACAGGCTTTTCAGACGGCCTAAGTCGGCGGTGTCGCCGTCCATGCTGAACACGCCTTCGCTGGCCACCAAGATTCTTTTTGCTGCATGTTCAATCAGTTGCTTTTCCAAAACATCGTATTGCCGATGGGCGAACCGCTTAAACTGCGCGGGGCCGAGGGCGGCGGCTTCCTGCATCGAGGCATGGCAGAGTTTGTCGGCCAGCAGCACGTCGTCTTTGCCCAACAAGCCGAGCAGCACGGCTTGGTTGGCGGCGTAACCGCTGGGGAACAGAATGGCGCGTTCGTAGCCCAGCCAATCGGCCAAATGGTTTTCCAACGTTTCGTGCGCGTCGGTGTGGCCGCTAACCAAAGGCGAGCCGCCGCTGCCGGTGCCGTATTGCGCCAAAGCCTGCTGCCATGCGGCGATAACGGCAGGGTCGCGGCTCAAGCCGAGATAATCGTTGCCGGCGAAGTTTAAATAGCGTTTGCCGCCGCTTTCGAGATACGGCGGCGCAGTGTCGGCGCGGCGGGCGGTGCGGCGGCGGTAGGCTTGTTTGGCCGTTTGGCGGTCAAGCGCGGCTTGCAGGTGGTCGTTCCAGTTCATCATGGCTGCGGCGGGTTGCAAAGCGGCAGAGTGTGTATGGTTTCAGACGGCCTGTCAAATCGGCCGGCAGCTGCCCGCCTGTCTGAGCCGGCGGTTTTTTGGTACAATATCCGCCGTTTTGCAGCAGGTTTTGTCTGTCTGTCGAGCGGTGAATGGAAGCCCTGTATTTCAAACAGGTTTTCTGCATCCGAATCTGTATTTACCCCATCATATTTTTTCAGACGGCCTGCATCGACTGCGAGGCCGTCTGAAACTTTGGAATCCTTATGCTTTTCGACCTAAACCGTTATTCCTTCCCCGTTTTCCACAAGGAAGGCAAAAAACTCGTGCTGCTTGCCCTGCCGATGCTGTTTGCCCAAGTGGCGCAAGTGGGTGTGGGTTTTGTGGATACGGTTATGGCAGGCGGCGCGGGTAAAGACGATTTGGCCGCCGTCGCCCTCGGCAGCAGCGCGTTTGTGATGGTATATATCACTTTCCTCGGTGTGATGACGGCGCTGAACCCGATGATCGCCCAGCTTTACGGCGCGGGCAAGTACGACGAAGTGGGCGAAACGGGGCGGCAAAGCATCTGGTTCGGCCTGATGTTGGGCGTGATAGGTATGTTGTTGATGTGGCTGGCGGTTTTTCCTTTTCAGAAGCTGCTGGATTTGAGTGAAAACGTCGAAAGCATGATGGCGCAATATATGCTGTTTACCGGCTTGGCCATGCCTGCGGCGATGATACACCGCGCCCTGCATGCCTATGCTTCGAGCCTGAACCGCCCGCGTGTGATCATGATTGTAAGCTTTCTGGCGTTTTTCCTGAACGTGCCGCTCAATTATGCGTTTGTTTACGGCAAATTCGGTATGCCCGAGCTGGGCGGCGCGGGGTGCGGCGTGGCCACTACTTTGGTGTTTTGGTTTAATGCCGCCGCGCTGTGGCTGTATGTGGTGAAGCAGAAATACTTCAGGCAGTTCAAGCTCACCGAGCGGTTCAGCAAGCCCGATATGAAAGTGTTCAAACAAATTTGGAAGCTCGGCGCACCCATCGGTTTGTCGTTTTTTCTCGAAGTGAGCCTGTTTTCGTGTATCGTGTTTCTGGTCGCGCGGCAAGGCGAAGATTATGTTGCGGCGCAGCAGGTGGTAATCAGCCTGACCAGTGTGATTTATATGATTCCGCAAAGCGTCGGTTCGGCGGGCACGGTGCGGGTGGGCTACACCATAGGGCGCGGCGAATACAAGCGCGCGCGTTATATTTCGGGCGTATCGCTGATTCTCGGTTTGGTGTTGGCGGTGGCAACGGCGTTATTGTTGGTGTTTTTCCGCTATCCGCTGGCCGGCATGTACACCGACGACACCGGCGTGCTGACGATTGCGGCGGCCGTGCTGCTGTTTGCCGCGGTGTTCCAGCTTGCCGATGCCACCCAATGCGTCGCCTCTTACGCGCTGCGCGGCTATAAAGTAACCAAAATACCGATGCTGATTCATGCCGTGGCTTTTTGGGGCTTCGGTCTCGTGCCGGGTTATTTGTTGGCTTATTCTGCCGACATGGGCATTTACGGCTTTTGGACGGCACTGGTTATTTCGCTCACGGTGGCGGCCGTATTGCTGGTTTGGTATTTGGAAATATGCAGCCGCACCATGGCGGCAAGAAAAAGGATGTTGTGATGCAGCTATTGCATGATGTGGATTTAACGCCGTTCAACACATTCGGCCTCAAAGCCGCGGCCCGCGATTTTGCGATGCTGGAAAACGAAAACGATCTGCCCGAATTGGTGAAGCTGCCCGCATTCGACCGCAATACCGTGCTGTGGCTGGGCGGCGGCAGCAATATCCTGCTGATGCAGGACTACGACGGCTTGGTCGTCCACATGCAAAATAAAGGCATACGCGAGCTATCCCGTTCAGACGGCCTCGTTTATATCGAAGCGCAAGCAGGCGAAGTGTGGCACGACTTTGTGTTGAAAACGCTGGACATGGGCTTGTGCGGCTTGGAAAACCTCAGTCTGATTCCCGGCACGGTAGGCGCATCGCCGGTACAGAACATCGGCGCTTACGGCGTGGAAGTGAAAGACATCATCCACAGCGTGCGCTGCTTTGATTTAAACACCCTAAGCTTTGTCGAATTAAGCAATGCCGACTGCTGCTTTTCCTACCGCGAAAGCCTGTTCAAACAGCAGGGCAAAGGCCGCTATGTGATTGTTTCGGTTGTATTTGGCTTAAAAGAACACTTCACCGCCAACGCCCGCTACGGCGATTTGGCCGCCGTGCTGGCCGAAGAATGCGCCGGCCGCGAAGCCACCGCAAAAGACGTCTGCCAAGCCGTATGCCGCATCCGTGCAAGCAAACTGCCCGACCCCAAAGTGCTGGGCAATGTCGGCAGTTTCTTCAAAAACCCGATTGTCGATCACGAAACCGCACACCGGCTGCTGGCACTATATCCAAACATGCCGCATTATCCGCAAGCCGACGGCACGGTTAAACTGGCTGCCGGTTGGCTGATCGATCAATGCCGTCTGAAAGGTTACGGCATAGGCGGCGCGGCGGTGCACGACAAACAGGCTTTGGTGCTGGTCAACAAACACCATGCGTCCGCCCAAGATGTGCATCGGTTGGCACGGCATATTTGCCGAACCGTTCAACAAACCTTCGGTGTAGCACTGCACGCCGAACCCAACTGGCTGCCGGCCTCTTTTTCGCTGTCATAACACAAACACACTACCCGCAAACATTTAGTGCAAAGCCCTTGCATATAGCCAATAAACTGGATTCTTACTACGGCGTTGCCGCCTTATATTAAAAATCTGTTTTCACGGCTATAATCACCAACCCGACAAGCACCGGATAAAACGGGCGCAAGCAGTCCGCCCCAAGGAGTAACAATGTGGCAAAAGAAGTAAAAACCAACACCTACACCAGAATCGTCGAAGCGGCTCTGGTGCTGTTTAACGAAGAAGGCGAGCGCAACATCAGCACCAACCATATCGCCGCCCATCTGGGCATCAGCCCCGGCAACCTTTATTACCATTTCCGCAATAAAGACGAAATCATCGTCCAATTATTCAAACGATACAGCGAAGACCTGCTCAATTATCTGCACAACGCCGAACTGCCCGCAGGCGTATGCGATGCCGTCAGCTATATGTCGGGTATTTATGATGTTATGTGGCGCTACCGCTTTCTGTTCAGCGACGTCAACACCCTGTTGGCACGAAGTGCCGAGCTTTTGGGCGAACACAACAACTTCACACAGGCAAAAGTGTCGCCGCTGTTGGTCAACCTTCTCACCCGCCTGAACGGTTTGGGCATCATCAAAGCCGACGAAACCGCCATGAACGATCTGGCCCTGAATATGTGGATGGTGACCAAATACTGGTTCGACTTCGACGGCTCGCTGCGCGGCCGCGCCAAGCTGACCGAAGATTCCAAAGTGCGCGGCATCCGCCGTACCCTCAGCCTGTTGCGCCCGTATCTGCTGGAACAATATCTGGCCGAATTCGACACAACCGTAGCAGAATTATCGCTCGAAGCCGAATGCGTGAAAAAAAGCGTTATCCAGCCATAAGCCGGTTCAACGCCGTAACGGCCGTCTGAAACATATTTGCTCTTGTGCCGGGTTAAAGTGCGGTTGGCGGAGCCAAGATGTTTCAGACGGCCTTATCTTAATGAACCGCCCCGAATAAAAGCAAATTACGGTAAAAATTCTGCCTGTTGCCCCCGCCCTATCTTGCAATGGTAAAAAAGCGCACTATATTAAGTGCTACCAAATCTTTGAAATATCTGGCAATAATGCCGCACATCAAAAGGACGAGCACCATGAACAGACCTTCTCCTGAAGAATTTATCCCCAAATTCCGCAGAAGAAAATTAGACGAACCGGGCTTTCTGCGAAAAGTAGGCCGCGTAGCCGGCAAACTGGGCGCACCGGCCATCAGGCAGCTATACAGCCTGTATTATCTGTTTAAAGATCCCAAAACACCCAGCCGCACCAAAATCATTATTCTCGGCGCGTTGGTGTATTTTTTCAGCCCCATCGACAGCATTCCCGACCTGCTGGGCCCGCTCGGCTTTACCGACGACATCGCCGTGATCGCATTGGTTTACACTCAAATGAAAAGCCATCTTACTGACGAAATCCGCGACAGAGCACGCCGGGCTACCGAAAAACTCTTCGGTTGATTTCCATATAAAAACTGCCGTCTGAAAACTTATTCAGACGGCAGTTTTTATATGTGCGAATACCGGTAGATTTTAACAAATCAATCAAACATTTCCGGCAAGTTTGCTACATCATCGTTACTGCAAAGGACGCATCGCCATGACTTCCATCAGGAAGTTGGTAAACGCCGGATTGGAAGGCTTGTTTTTCATATTCGGCCAACGTTGGTGCCAACCTCTCAACGCATTTTGAATATACAGCTTCGATTGCTCGGTTGTAATCGCACCGCGTTGGCTGTCTACGGCAGAGCGCAGATACACTTCATACATGCTGTCGTCCACCGAATTGCGGCCTACCTGCTGGATGCGGAATCTGTTGAGATATTGCGCAGCTTGAACCTTGGTGATTTTGCCTTCGCTCACCTGATAGCTCAAACGGGTTGCTTCGTCTCTGATTTTAGAAACGTCCGCCCAATGGGTTTCGGCCAAGCGATACGGAGCGCGAACAGTCGGCTTCGGCGGCTCGGTTTTAACGTTGGTGGGTCTGACAGGCACTTCTTTCAGGGTCGGAAGATAAATCGTCTCACAACCCGCCAGTGCAACCAAAGTAACGAGGAATGGGATATGTTTTTTCATGGCTCGCATTATAATCAGGTTTATATAGATAATCCAACAATGAATTACAAACGGTCACTATTTCGGTTTAAATATATAGAATTCCCGGCATGAAATCCAGCCCCGCAAGCATTTGATAACTCAAATAAAAATAAACAGGCTATTCATTTTTTTTGCCGCGCCGCCCGCCCTGCGGCAAAGGCCGTCTGAATTAACCTGTTCAGACGGCCTTCTCAAAAAGCGGACGTTAGTTTAATTGCAAGACTTATACGCCGCGCAACAGTTCGTTTACGCTGGTTTTGGCACGGGTTTGTGCGTCCACTTTCTTCACGATTACCGCGCAATACAGGCTGTGGCTGCCGTCTTTGCTCGGCAGGCTGCCCGATACCACCACCGAACCGGCAGGCACGCGACCGTAGTGGATTTCGCCGGTTTCGCGGTCGTAAATTTTGGTGGATTGGCCGATATACACGCCCATCGAAATCACGCTGCCTTCTTCTACAATCACGCCTTCAACGATTTCGGAACGCGCGCCGATAAAGCAGTTGTCTTCAATAATGGTCGGGCTGGCCTGCAACGGTTCCAATACGCCGCCGATACCCACGCCGCCGCTCAAATGCACGTTTTTACCGATTTGTGCGCACGAGCCTACGGTCGCCCAAGTGTCCACCATCGTGCCTTCGTCTACATACGCACCGATGTTCACATAAGAAGGCATCAGCACCACGTTTTTCGCTACGAAACTGCCACGGCGGGCAACGGCGCCCGGCACGGCACGGAAACCGCCGGCTTTAAATTCTTCTTCGCTCCAGTCGGCAAACTTGGTCGGCACTTTGTCGAAATATTTGTTCACGCCGTCGTTTTGCACTTCGTTGTCTTGAATGCGGAACGACAACAAAACGGCCTTCTTCGCCCACTCGTTCACGACCCATTTGCCGTCTTTTTTCTCGGCAACGCGCAAAGTACCTGCATCCAGTTGTTTCAAGGTTTCTTCAACGGCGGATTTTACTTCGGCCGTTACGGTAGCCGGTGTGATGTCGGCACGGTTTTCAAAAGCGGTTTCGATGATGTTTTGTAATGACATGATTCTGTCCTGAGTTGGTTAAGTAGAAATGAAGGCCGTCTGAAAATCAGTTAACGCCTTTTTCAGACGGCATTATATAACTGTAAAACCGGATAATGATACTGGGTGCAAACGGTAAAGTCTGCTCGAAATGTTCGTTGCTTGTTAAGCACTTTCTGCATTATCTGCCAGTAAGTGCTTGGCTATGCTGTTGTCCAAAGGCATTTCCGTAAGCCGTTTCAAGGCCGTCTGAAAATCTTCAAATGCCATCTGTTCGGAACCAAAACGCGCCAGATGGTGCGTATTCTGCTGGCAATCGATCAACTCGATACCGCATTGCGCTAAATAAGCCACGGCACGGGCAAAAGCGATTTTGGAAGCATCGGGCCGAACGGCAAACATGGATTCGCCGAAAAATACCTTTCCGATTTGTACGCCGTACAAGCCGCCCGCTAGTTTCAGACGGCCTGATTCATCGGGATACCAGCATTCAAACGAATGGGCATGCCCCATTTCATGCAAACGGATATACGCCTGCTGCATGCTGCCGGTAATCCATGTGCCGTCCTGCCCCGCTCTGGGTACATGCGCACAGGCTTGAATCACAGCGGAAAAGCATTGGTTGGCGGTTACGGCATACGCTTTGTTGCGCAGGGTTTTCTGCAACGAACGGCCGATATGGATCTTTTCGGGATACAGCACGGTACGCGGCGACAAAGCCCACCAACATACCGGCTGGCCGTCTGAAAACCACGGGAAAATCCCTTGCCGGTAAGCCGCCAGCAGCCTTTCGGGGCTTAAATCGCCGCCTATGGCCACCAAGCCGTCGCGCTCCGCCACGGCTTCGGCCACATCGGGAAATGCTGTGCCGTAATGGTCTAAAAAAGGAATATCCATGCTTCAGACGGCCTTATAAAATTTCAGACGGCCTCAGGTTTACCGGGCCGTCTGAATCATTGTGCGGAACCTTGTCTCAACGCTTGCGTTTTTGCTGGCAGTCTCCGCATACGCCATACATATAAAGTGCGTGGTCAACCACTTTATAGCCGTTTTCTTCGGCAATTTTTTCTTGCAGGTTTTCGATTTCTTCGTTGTGGAACTCGGTTACTTTGCCGCACTTCACGCACACGATGTGGTCGTGATGGTCTCCCTTGTTCAGCTCGTAAACCGCTTTACCGGTTTCAAAATGGTGGCGCAGCAGAATACCTGCCTGCTCAAACTGGGTTAATACACGGTAAATGGTGGCAACGCCGATTTCGATGCCTTCGTCCAACAAAATGCGGTAAACGTCTTCCGCGCTCAAATGTTCTTCAGCGTGAGTTTCAAATAAATCCAAGATTTTCAGACGCGGGCCGGTTACTTTTAAGCCGTTGTCTTTCAATTGGGCAATATTGCTGAAATTGTTTTCCATAATGCTCTCATACCGTTGTGGTCTAATTGCCGTTATAATACGCACTTTTAGCGGCTTTGCCCACTATAAGATGATAAAGGTTTCCAATTGCCTGAACCTTTCAGGCATACCGACACCTAAAACCTGCTACGACTTGTCAACGAAAGGTAAACCTGTGAATAAAACCTTATGTCTCGCCATTGCCGCCCTGCTGGGCTTGGGTGCGTGTTCCGCCGAACGCGTATCGCATTTTCCCTCCTACAAACTGAAAATCATACAAGGCAACCAGCTTGACGCCCGCGCCGTCGCCTCGCTGCAGCCGGGCATGAGCCGCGACCAAGTTCAATTAATGTTGGGCACGCCGCTTCTGCGCGATCCTTTCCATAATGACCGCTGGGACTACACATTCAGCACCTCGCGCAACGGCGTGATCCAAGAGCAGCGCACGCTCACCCTGTATTTCGATAACGACCGTCTGGCACGCGCCGAAGGCAACGCCATCGAATACGCTATTCAGCAGCTTCAGGCCGAAGGCGTGATCCAACAGCAAGCCCAACAACCGGAAAGCAAATAACCGCCGACAAGGACTGCATACATGACTTCATTGAAGATTGCCATTGCCGGCGCAGACGGCCGCATGGGCCGCGTATTGGTTGAAGCCGTCAACCAACATCCCGAAACCGTATTGAGCGGTGCATTAGAACATTCCGGCTCACCCGCATTGGGCTTGGACGCCGGTTACGCCGTCGGTCTGAAAACCGGCATCAGCATTACCGACAATATCGACGAAGTGCTGGCTGCCAGCGACATCTTAATCGACTTTACCCGCCCCGAACCAAGCTTGGTCTATATCGAAAAATGCGCGGCAGCAGGTGTAAACATGATTATCGGCACCACCGGTTTTGACGACGCAGGCAAAGCCGCCATTCAGACGGCCTCTGAAAAAACCGGCATCGTATTCGCCGCCAATTACAGCGTCGGCGTTAACCTCACTTTCCATATTCTCGACACCGTAGCCCGCGTGTTAAACGAAGGCTACGACATCGAAATCATCGAAGCCCACCACCGCCATAAAGTCGATGCCCCCAGCGGCACCGCATTGCGCATGGGCGAAGTGATTGCCGATGCGCTCGGCCGTAACCTGAAAGAATGCGCCGTTTACGGCCGCGAAGGACACACCGGCGCGCGCGATCCTAACACCATCGGCTTTGCCACCGTGCGCGGCGGCGATATTGTCGGCGACCATACCGCCTTGTTCGCCACCGACGGCGAGCGCGTAGAGATCACGCACAAAGCCTCAAGCCGCATGACATTTGCCGCAGGAGCCGTGCGTGCTGCCGTATGGTTGGGCAAACGCAGCAACGGCCTATACGACATGCAAGACGTTTTAGGGCTGAAAAACGCTTAAGTTGAGACCTTTGAAATCGCGGGGCGAATCCCGTTTAAGGTTTATATAGTCAATCAACTCGGCTTTAACACGAGGCAGCAAGCCGCAAAAAATAAGCTGATTGACTATATACAGAGTACGGATAAAATTTGAGGCCGTCTGAAAAATAAGTTTTCAGACGGCCTTTTTGGTTTTTAGCACCGAAATTTACTTATCCGACAAATCACCGTCGGTCATGCTCATCACGCGGTCGAAGCGGGCAGCTAACTCGTCGTCATGAGTAACCACAATCAAACTCGTGCGCAATTCGTTTTTCAAATCCAACATCATATCCAGCACATTTTGAGCGTTTTTGCGATCGAGATTACCAGTCGGCTCGTCGGCCAACAGGCATTTCGGACGCGTTACCAAAGCACGGGCAATCGCCGCACGCTGGCGTTCGCCGCCGGACAGTTCGCTCGGGCGGTGCAGCATACGCTGTTTCAGACCTACTTTTTCCAACATCGCCGCCGCCTGCGCCTCGGCTTCGGCTTTCGGTTTTTTGCCGATCAGCAGCGGCATCATCACGTTTTCCAATGCCGAAAATTCGGGCAGCAGATGATGAAACTGATAAACGAAACCCAAATACTGATTGCGTAAATCGCCAAGCTGTTTTTGGTTCAACTTGCTCAAATCATGTCCCATCAAATGAACGCTGCCCGAAGTGGGCATATCCAAACCGCCGAGAATGTGCAGCAAGGTAGATTTACCGCTGCCCGAGGCACCGATAATGCTCACACTCTGGCCTTCGTTAACCTGAAAATTTAGGTTGTTGAGCACCTCCACATTTAACACACCGTCTTGATAACTTTTACTGACCTTCTGACAACTCAATACAATATTATTCATAACGCAACGCCTCCGCCGGTTGGGTTTTCGATGCCCACCAACTTGGATACAATGTGGCCAGCAATGAAAGTAAAAGTGATATAGAAACGATTATGATAACGTCCGACCATATTACGTGGGAAGGTAAATAATCTATGAAATAAATAGACGAAGGTATCAACTTTTTACCCACCAACTGCTCGATCCACTGTCCTACCACACCGATATTGAAAGCAAGTAACAATCCTAAAATCAGGCCGATGGTCGTGCCAATTACACCTAAAAGTGCACCTTGTACGAAAAATATTTTCATAATGCTCGAAGGTGCCATACCTTGCGTTCGCAAAATTGCAATCGCCGACTGTTTTTCGGTTACTGTCATTACCAACGTAGAAATCAAATTGATTGCTGCCACTAAACTGATAAAAAACATAATCACGAAAATCATGATTTTTTCAAATTTTACAGCTTCAAAATAGCTGCGGTTGGTAAAAGTCCAATCGCGTACCCATACTTTGTCTTTTTGTGCAACCGGAACCAAATTCTCAATAAAATTGGGAGCATTTTGTGGTTCCGCCAACTTCAATCTCAAACCTGCCATGCCGTCGGTCAAACGATATAAGATTTGAGCATCTTTAAGATGTGTCATCGCCAACGAATTGTCGAGTTCATATACACCGGTTCTCACAACCCCCACCACATTGAACTGCTTAAGACGGGGCACCACACCGGCAGGAGTAACATTGCCTTCGGGTGTGATTACAGTTACTTTGCCGCCTTTCTCCGCACCTAATGCGTCCGCCAAGCCTTCTCCCAGAATAATATCGAACTCTCCCGGCCTCAGATCATCAAAACTGCCCACCGGCATATCTTTGCCGTAATCGACTACGTTTTTTTCTTCCGAAGGAATAATGCCGCGAATCTGCACACCGCGCACTTCGCCTGCATTTGCCAGTAAAGCTTGATCCGCCACATAAGGTGCGCTAGCCAGCACTCCTTTGCGGTCTTTCACAAAATCGCGCAGATTCTCCCACGTTTCACCACTACTCGTCTCGTAATAGCCGATTTCGGCATGAGGAGCCACTTCTAAAAGTTTTCCTCTAATATCTTTTTGAAAGCCGTTCATCACAGACACAACCGTAATCAAGGCAATCACGCCAATCGCAATACCCACAATCGAGATAAAGCTGATAAACGACATGAATCCGTTACGTTTTTTTGCCCGCAGGTAACGCAGGCCGATCCAAGTTTCTAAAGATGCCATTTGTTCAGGCCGCCTTTATTCAGTCAAAAATAAACGCGCATTGTACCGTATTTCAAGATAAACCGCTTTAAGGCAGGTATGCCGTCTGATAAAAAACGCTAACGCCGCAAACAACATCCTTCCATCTGCTAACCACACGACAAGCACTTTTCCACACCCGGGCAAACCGCCCCTGCCCATTCGCGCAAACAGGCCGATCCGTTTTTCAGACGGCCTCTCGGGCATCTTTTTATATGATGTAAATTCGCGTATTCTTAGAGCCGTTTATCAATATTGTTTCGGAATGCATATGGAAGCGTTAACCAAATTCAGCCGCTTGGTCGGCCAAACTTTTGCTTTATGGGCGGCGTTGTTCGCCGCAATTGCGTTTATAGCCCCCGATACCTTCAAATGGGTGTTGCCGTATATTCCCGTATTACTGGGTATCATCATGTTCGGTATGGGGCTGACATTGTCTCCGGCCGATTTCAAGATTTTGGGAGAACATCCCGGAGCAGTATTCATCGGCGTAGCGGCGCAATTTGTGATTATGCCGCTCACCGCTTATGCGTTGGCTGTCGGATTCAATCTGCCTGCCGAGATTGCAGTGGGCGTTATTCTGGTCGGCTCCTGCCCCGGCGGCACCGCATCCAATGTGATCACTTATCTGGCACGCGGAAACGTGGCGCTTTCAGTGGCGGTTACCTCGGTTTCTACACTACTCGCCCCCGTGCTGACACCGGCGGTTTTCTATCTGCTCGCCAATCAGTGGCTGGATATTTCTGCCGCCGCCATGTTTGTATCGATTCTGAAAATCGTATTGTTGCCCATTATTTTGGGGGTGGTTGCACACACCCTGTTCAAAAAACAAACCGAAGCTGCCGTCGGCGTGCTGCCGTTGGTATCGGTTGTGGCGATTGTGTTGATTATCGGCGCAGTTGTGGGAGCCAGCAGAGCGAAAATTCTCGAAAGCGGCATGTTGATTTTAGGCGTAGTGATGCTGCACAACGCCATCGGCTATCTGCTCGGATTCTTTACGGCCAAGCTGTTCAAACTGCCTTACGATGTACAGAAAACTTTGTCTGTCGAAGTGGGTATGCAAAACTCGGGGTTGGGAGCGGCGCTTGCTGCTGCTTATTTCACACCGCTTGCAGCCGTACCCAGTGCTATTTTCAGCGTATGGCACAATATTTCCGGTTCGCTTTTGGCTTCTTATTGGGCATCCAAAGTAAACAAACATAAAAACACACCTTGAGCCGCCCGCCCCTCATTTGCAGCACATTTCTATATTGTGCTGCGCAGATAGGGCTGAAAACGTCTTATCCGCTTCATTGATATTAAAGAAAGCGATATAAAAGCGGAGAGGCCGTCTGAACGCTTTTCAGACGGCCTCTCTCAATCAATCGGGTCTCAATCAATCGGGCGGCGTGTGTTTATTTAATTGTTATTTTAAGCAGATATTCAGCCAATGCTGCCTTTGCGTGGGGCTGAGTAATTTATAAAAACGGTGCTGGATAGATAATTCATCTACTGCAAAATCCATGCTGGAAATATAGCGTTTTTCCACATAATCACGCGCATCGTCTTGGTTGAAGCGGTCGCTCGACAGGATTTTAATGATGTCGCGACGGCGGTTTTTCAAAATGCGGTCGTCTTTGCGGATTGATTTATCGAGTGCTTTTTTATAATCTTTACGGATATTGCGCAATTCGTTATTCTGTTCCCGCGTCAAACCCAAAGAACGGATATCGCAGTTGGGGTGGAAATCATCAAGGGTAGACGCCATCGGCCCTGCATAGGCAGAACTTAATCCGTTAAAAATCATCCAACCGCTCACCGTTATAATCGGCACTATGCGGCTGAAGCTTATCATCGCAAGCATATTGTTTTCCCAAATTTCAATATTCCCAAAATATAGCGGATATGTGTGTGAAACGCGGTATAATCGCAGTTAACTTTCGTTAATGACAATGAACTTTTCTTAAAAAGTATTATTTGCATCATAGTGTTGTCATTAATCTTTACAGTAAAATTATATATAATTTCCAAACCGGAAAATAAAACAAAAAGGATACATTTGTGCAAAAATTCCGCATTGCCCCCAGCATTCTTTCTGCCGATTTCGCCCGTTTGGGTGAAGAAGTCAGCAAAGTGATCGAGGCCGGAGCAGATTTGATCCATTTCGATGTAATGGATAATCATTATGTGCCCAACCTCACTTTCGGCCCTATGGTTTGTGCGGCATTGAAACCTTATGCCACCGTGCCTGTTGACGTGCATTTGATGGTGGAACCGGTTGACGATTTGATTCAATCGTTTGCCAAAGCCGGTGCAGACATCATTACCTTCCACCCCGAAGCCAGCAAACATATCGACCGCAGCTTGGGTTTGATTAAAGATGCGGGCTGTCAGGCCGGTTTGGTGCTGAATCCGGCCACACCGGTTTATCTGCTTGAGAATGTGTTGGACAAACTGGATATGGTACTGCTGATGTCGGTAAATCCGGGTTTCGGCGGGCAAAGCTTTATCCCGCAAACGCTGGTAAAAATCCGCCAAGTGCGCGATTTGCTGAACATGTATGAAGCGGAAAGCGGCCGCAAAATTGCTTTGGAAGTGGACGGCGGCATCAAAACCGACAATATTGCCGAAGTAGCGCGGGCCGGTGCGGATACTTTTGTAGCCGGTTCGGCCATCTTCGGCCAAGCTGATTACAAAGCAGTTATCGATAACATGAGGGCAGAATTGGCTTCGTTGGAAGTTTAATGTCTTTAAACCAACAATAAATGTGGTTAATGATTGTTTTAGATTAACTGTCTGAGACCTTTGCAAAACCCTCAGATGTGGATGCAGTTCAAGGCGTAGCAGCACAGCTAATGCAGAGATATCAATAGATAGGCAAACGAGCGGGCAGCGCAAACGCAGAAATGCGCTGCAGATGGGGGTTTTGCAAAGGTCTCGGCCTACATATATAAACATAAAACTATAAAAACTGTGAGGCCGTCTGAAATATTTTCAGACGGCCTCACAATCTTTGTTTAACCTATTTGGCTTTAGCGGTTAACGATGCGATACACTGTTGGTCGCGCGCTTCAAACGCCTGCACGCCGCCGAGTAAATCCAACTGCTCTTGTGGAGAAAGCGAACTGAGCGATTGGATTTGCTTCTCGCTCAATTTCTCCAAAGGTTCGTCCCACATACAAATGCAGTAATTATGGATAACCTGCTCGGATTTTCCTTCCAAACCGGCAGCCTTTAAGTCGGCCTGCCACTTTTCGGAAAACGGCACGTTTTTCACGCACGAATCCACAATCGCCTGTTTGGCTTTGGGTTTGGAAAGCGCACAATTGGACAACAATCCGAATACCGCCAGCAAACTCAACACGATAAACGCCCAAATACGGATGGTGCGTATCTTGGCTCGTGCTTTACGGCGTTGTTCTTCAGGCGTTAAAACCTGATTATCCTTGTTGTCCATGCAGGCTCTCCATGCGGATCATCACCACAGGTTTTTGAACAACTTCCAACGCTTCGATGGCGGCGATGGCGGTTTTGATATTTTTCTCTACCGTACTGTGGGTCAGAATCACGATCTCAGCCGAGCCGCCGTCGATTACGCCTTTTTGAATCAAGGCTTCAATAGACACGCCTTCTTTGGCCAGCAGATTGGCAATTTGCCCCAATACACCCGGCTCGTCTTTGGCTTGAACACGCAAATAATAGCTGCTGGTAATCTCATCCATCGTGAGCATGGGCTGGGTTTTCACTTGTGCCGGCTGGAACGCCAAATGGGGCACGCGGTTGTCGGTATCGGCGGTAATCAAGCGGCAAATATCGACAATATCGGCCACCACCGCACTGGCAGTCGGCAACGCACCGGCACCGGCACCGTAATAAAGGGTTTCGCCCACCATATCGGCATCCACGCGCACGGCATTCATCACGCCGTTTACATTGGCCAGCAAACGGCATTCAGGAATCAGGGTAGGATGTACGCGCAGCTCGATGCCTTTGTCGGATTTGCGGGTAATGCCCAGCAATTTGATGCGGTAGCCCAACTCTTCGGCATATTTAATATCGCGGCTTTCCAGTTTGCTGATGCCTTCGAGATAACAAGCATTGAAGTTTACCGGCGTACCGAATGCCAACGAACTCATGATGGTGATTTTATGACCCGCATCATGGCCTTCGATATCAAAAGTCGGGTCGGCTTCCGCATAACCCAGCTCTTGCGCCTGCTTCAACACATCGGCAAACGCACTGCCTTTTTCGCGCATTTCGGTTAGGATGAAATTGCTGGTTCCGTTGATGATGCCTGCAATCGAGCGGATTTTGTTGGCAGACAAACCTTCGCGCAAAGCCTTGATAATCGGAATGCCGCCGGCCACTGCGGCTTCAAACTGCACCATCACGTTTTTTTGCTCGGCCAACGGAAAAATTTCGTTGCCGTATTCGGCCAACAGTTTTTTATTGGCGGTAACGATATGTTTGCCGTTTTCAATGGCTTTCAATACGGCATCTTTGGCGGCTCCGGTACCGCCGAACAACTCGACGACGATATCCACATCGTCGCGCTGAACCAGCTCGAACGGATCTTTAACAAAGGCTGCATCGGGGCACAGTGTGCGGACTTTTTCTTCGCTCGAATCACAAACGGCCGAAATATGCACATCGCGCCCCAAGCGGCGGCTGATTTCTGCGGCATTGTCCTGCAACACTCGGGCCGTGCCGCTGCCGACCGTACCCAATCCCAAAATTCCGATATAAACAGGCTTCATTATGTCTCCTTAAGCCGTTGTATGTTAGTATTCTGCAAGTAATATTGCTTGAAGCAAAGGCTGTAATCCTACCTGAAATCGCCCGTCTGTGCATCTGAAATTCAGGCTGGGGGCGGCGTACAAACCTTAAGGAAGCGTTATGTTGATTGAAGAAAATACGTTCGGCTCGGAAGCCGCCATCACAGCCTATGCGCCCGGCCGTATCGAAATTAACGGTCAGGCTTATACCGAAGCGGTTATTTTAAAAGAAGATAAAATTGAAAAACCGGCAAAAGCCATGCCGTCTGAACTGACGGCAGACGATTTTTTTCAGACGGCCTCAGAAACGCTGCCCGTAGTGATTTTGGTCGGCACGGGTGAAAAACAAGTGTTTCTGCATCCTAAAATTACTGCTGCGCTCGCTGCCAAAGGTATAGGTTTGGAATCTATGACTACCGCCTCTGCCTGCCGCACTTTTATGATTCTGCAAAGCGAAGGCCGTAAAGTTTGGGCGTGGCTGTGGCCTTAAAAAGCACGAAGCCAATGCCGTACCTTATTGACCTTATTGTTGCAAACGGTTTTCCAGTTTTTCCAATCTCACGGCCAGCCTTTCCACATCATCGCGCAATGTATCGACTTCTCGCGACCAAACGGCCAACGTTTCCCGATCAGCCACCGGCGATTCGGGTTCGCGGGCAAATTCCCCCAATTGCTCCAGCACGCTCAAACCCATCTTTTTAAACAAGTTGCCCGTTTTTTCGGCACGGGTGTTGATGCTTCCTGCCAACGCATCGCCAAACATACGGCTCAAGTCGTCGTGTGCGTGGTAACGCAGGCTGCCGATCAGGGGCAATAAAGCCATGCCCAAGCCGGTATCTCCGCCGATTTCCACATCGCCCACTCCCGGAGTCTGCGCCTGCAAAACCTTTTGAACGGCACTTGGCCGAAAGTTGATTTCGGTATCGGCTTCGGCTGCTGCGGGTTTTAAAAAGCCCTGCCCGTCAAACGTACCCTGAATGTGAAGCCCTGCAACGCGCAGGCTGAGTGTGTTGCCTGCGAAAGCTGCCAGCTCGGCTTGTGTTTCGCGGTTTTGCTGAATCAGATGGTTGATAATGGGAAGAAGGGCTGTCATGTTTGTCTTTCGTTATCGAGGCCATCTGAAATAAAAATATGGTTTTTCAGACGGCCTGCACGGTCTTATGGGCGGGTCGGCGCTTACGCTAACTATAAATGAAATGCAAACAACTATATCACACGAATATATGTGCAAAATCATCGTATGCCGTATCTACGGTTTTGCCGCCTTTTGTGTCTGTCGGGTCATAATCAGGCTCGGGCAGTCCTAGTTTTAAGGCTTCTGCGCGATAAAATTCCCGCTTCGAGGGATGCCTCGGCTCGATAATATTGCGTATGCGCACGCCGCCGGGTGTGCATACGGCATCGTGTAAAGCGGCAACGGCAAAATCTTTATGAACCATATTCACGGGCTGCTCCGCCCCTGCGATGCCGCTACGCTTCAACAGGCTGTTCAAAGGGTGGCGGTCGGCCGAATACAGCCCGCCGAACCGC
This sequence comes from Neisseria sp. 74A18, assembly GCF_001308005.1. NCBI lineage: Bacteria > Pseudomonadati > Pseudomonadota > Betaproteobacteria > Neisseriales > Neisseriaceae > Neisseria > Neisseria sp. 74A18. The sequence goes on along the minus strand of NZ_LGZA01000002.1, from coordinate 106,044 downwards.
AGAATGTCGATATTGGGAATGCCGCTGTTTAGAAACACTTGCTCGGCTTCCAGCACCTTACGGGCGCTGCCGGTTTGCGGGTCGGTTATACTTTGCTCGTTGCAGGCGCGGGCTTTATCGCCGTAAACACCCGTACTGCTTGAGTAAATCACATGCCGCACACCGTATTGCACCGCCAGCGCCAACCATTGCCGGAGCATAGGCGCATAATGTTCTGCCGATGAAGGCGGCAGCAGGCAAATCCACACCGGCTTATCTGCCCACTTTTGCCAAAAGGCCGTCTGAAAAATATTCGGATCATTCAAATCGGCAATATTCAGCTCTACGGGCAGATTGATGTCGTCGGATGTCAGCGTTTTTTTCACGGCCGCCACACGGCTGCCTTGCTCAAACAGTTTTTCTGCCAATGCTTTGCCTAAATAGCCCATACCGAGTATGGCGCAATCGGGTGTATTCATGATTTCAGACGGCCTCTTCTTAAGGTAAATGTATCCGTATGCCGGTAAAAACGGCAAGTGCCTTATTGTATAGCAAATAAACTTATTTTTGATACGGGGCGGCCGGCCGCAGGAATACAGGTAACACAAAGGCACAGCGACGCCGTAGCAGAAATAAAGTTTGTTTGCCATATCAGCTTCCGGCGCGCAAACCGCCGGAAAACATTCTGCAACGGACAAAAGAAAAACGGCATACATTTGCGTATGCCGTTTGCTTTAAGGTGCTCAAAAAGACTGCTGTATTTGGCAGTGGTTTGTGTTTTAGTCCTCTTGCGCCCCGGTTTGCAGATAGTTTGCCAAGCCCATGCCGGCAATCAGTTCCTGCTGTGTTTCCAGCCAGTCGATATGCTCTTCGTTGATGTCTTTCAACTTTTCCAACAACTGACGCGAAACATAATCCTGCTTCTCTTCGCACAAAGCAATGGCCTGAATCAAAGCGGTATGTTTTTCCTGCTCTTTGGTCAAATCGCATTGAATGATTTCTTCGGTATTTTCACCAATCAGCAGCTTGCCCAAATCTTGCAGGTTAGGCAGGCCTTCGAGCAGCAGCACGCGTTCGATAATATCGTCGGCAGCCTTCATTTCTACGATAGATTGCTTATAGAAATGCTCGCCCAGCTCTTCCAAACCCCAATTTTTCAAAATACGGGCATGAAGAAAATATTGGTTGATGGTTACCAGCAGCAAGCCCAAATTTTTGTTCAGCTCGCGGATAACCGCACGATCGCCTTGCATCATGATCTCCTTTCAGACGGTCTGTTGCTTACAGCTGGCTTTGCAGATAATTTTGAATGCCTACCATATCAATCAGGCGCAATTGTTTTTCCAACCAGTGTGCATGGTCTTCTTCAGTGTCTTTCAACTGTTCCACCAACAGTTCGCGGGTAACGTAATCCTGTTTTTCTTCACACAGTTTGATGCCTTTTTTGAGCGCGGCCTGAACTTCCAATTCTGTGTTCAAATCGGCTTTCAGCATGGCGGGAACATCGGCACCCACATTGATTTTAGACGGAACCATGTTCGGAATACCGCCCAACATTAAAATACGGCGGATAAACGCTTCGGCATGCAGGGTTTCATCTTCCATTTCATGGCCGATGCGTTCGAATAATTTGGTGTAGCCCCATTCGGCATACATGCGCGAGTGGATAAAATACTGGTCGCGAGCAGCCAATTCGCCGGCCAATAATTCGTTCATATAATCAATAACAGCTTTGTCGCCTTGCATGGTGTGTCCTTTCTTGATTCGTCATTTCGGCACCGCCGGATGTCGGGCGCCGTGTGTTTAAGCGAATTGTATGTAAGAACATGCCAATGCACAAATTTTCTATTTAAAATACAAATAATTATCAAAAAGCTATACCGCCCCAAAACAGGTTTTAAAAATTTATTTAATTGTTTATATTCATCTTTTGTTGCTGATAATATTGATAAGCTGTTGCATTAAAAATATTTATTTTCTTTTTTTAACCTTAATTAACCATAAGAAAATCGCACATTCCCGATTTTTATTCATCCTTCAAATCATTTTTGAATTTTTCTTTTGTTTTCATCTATCTAGGCGATTGAAATTTTTAACTCCCTACTCTCTTTTACCCTACATTGATTTGAAATTCTCACAGAAAAATACAATAAGCGTGCTACAATACGCGGTTATTTTTTAGTGATAAGACGTAAACACACCCATGAAACAAATCAGAAATATCGCCATCATCGCCCACGTCGACCACGGCAAAACCACCTTGGTAGACCAGCTCTTGCGCCAATCCGGCACTTTCCGCGCCAACCAGCAGGTTGACGAGCGCGTGATGGACAGCAACGATCTCGAAAAAGAACGCGGCATTACCATTCTTGCCAAAAACACCGCCATCGAATACGAAGGCTACCACATCAATATCGTCGATACCCCCGGACACGCCGACTTCGGCGGCGAGGTAGAGCGCGTCTTAGGCATGGTCGATTGCGTGGTATTGCTGGTGGACGCTCAAGAAGGCCCCATGCCGCAAACCCGCTTCGTTACCAAAAAAGCCTTGGCGTTAGGTCTGCGCCCGATTGTTGTGATCAACAAAATCGACAAACCGAGCGCGCGCCCGAGCTGGGTAATCGACCAAACCTTCGAGCTGTTCGACAAACTCGGCGCAACCAACGAGCAATTGGATTTCCCCATTGTGTACGCATCCGGCTTGAGCGGTTTTGCCAAATTGGAAGAAGATGACGAAAGCAGCGACATGCGCCCGCTGTTTGAAACCATTCTCAAGCACACCCCTCCTCCCAGCGGCAATGCCGACGAAACCCTGCAACTACAAATTTCCCAACTCGACTATGACAACTACACCGGCCGCTTGGGTATCGGCCGCATTTTGAACGGCCGCATCAAACCCGGCCAAGTGGTTGCCGTTATGAACCACGAAAAACAAGTGGCACAAGGCCGCATCAACCAACTGTTGGGCTTTAAAGGCTTGGAGCGCGTACCCTTGCAAGAGGCCGAAGCCGGCGACATCGTGATTATTTCCGGCATTGAAGACATCGGCATCGGCGTTACCATCACCGATAAAGACAACCCCCAAGGTCTGCCCATGTTGAGCGTGGACGAGCCTACCCTGACGATGGACTTTATGGTGAACACCTCTCCTCTGGCCGGCACCGAAGGCAAATTCGTTACCTCGCGCCAAATCCGCGACCGCTTGCAAAAAGAATTGCTGACCAACGTCGCCCTGCGTGTGGAAGATACCGAAGATGCCGACGTATTCCGCGTATCCGGCCGCGGCGAACTGCACTTGACCATTCTGTTGGAAAACATGCGCCGCGAAGGTTACGAACTGGCAGTAGGCAAACCGCGCGTGGTGTTCCGCGAAATCGACGGCCAAAAATGCGAGCCTTATGAAAACCTGACCGTTGATGTGCCCGACGACAACCAAGGTGCCGTGATGGAAGAACTCGGCCGCCGCCGCGGCGAGCTGACCAATATGGAAAGCGACGGCAACGGCCGCACCCGTTTGGAATACCACATCCCCGCACGCGGCCTGATCGGTTTCCAAGGCGAGTTTATGACCTTAACCCGCGGTGTCGGCCTGATGAGCCACGTTTTCGATGATTACGCGCCCGTGAAACCCGATATGCCCGGCCGCCACAACGGCGTTTTGGTTTCTCAAGAACAAGGCGAAGCGGTGGCTTACGCATTGTGGAACTTAGAAGACCGCGGCCGTATGTTCGTATCGCCCGGCGAAAAAATCTATGAAGGCATGATTATCGGCATCCACAGCCGCGACAACGACTTGGTGGTTAACCCCTTAAAAGGTAAAAAACTCACCAACGTGCGCGCCAGCGGCACCGACGAAGCCGTGCGCCTGACCACGCCGATCAAGCTGACTTTGGAAAGCGCGGTTGAGTTTATCGACGACGACGAACTGGTAGAAATCACCCCGCAATCCATCCGCCTGCGCAAGCGTTACCTGCAAGAACACGAACGCCGTAAACACTTCAAAAAATTAGATTAATCTTAAGCATAAAATCTCAAGGCCGTCTGAACACAATGTTTTCAGACGGCCTTTCTTTATGTTTAATACAAGGCTGCAACGCCACAGTAAACAATAAATTGATTGCCATGCTCCTCGAACAGCATCCACATTTAGGCGTTTTGCAAAAGTCTCTATATATTCCGCAAATCTGCCGATAATATTGTGCGTATTCTGTGGATAAGTAAACATGCCGATTGAAACATAAAGAAAATTTCAAGCTGCTTAAAAATTAATCACCAACAAGGAAAAGCCCACGGTAAATGTTTATGGTGGTGTGTATGGCCTGTGGATAAAACGCCTAACTGCATTATTTCACACTAAAAAATAAATGTGCTTAAAAATTAGGCAATTTATAAAACCATTGAAGCGGTATAATGAAAAAGATACGGCAGGAAACCACGGTTAAAGCCGGGCGGATTCGTTGTGCATCCAACTTCGGATTGATCACCGCCTGCAACCCGTAATGTTTTTCCGCCATATAACAACAAGCAGCACACAAGGAAGCCGCCATGCATACACTCTCTGCCGAAACCAGGGCGCAAGCCGCGCGCGCCCGTTTGAAGAAAAGCCGCCGTTGGGCCACCGGCCTGCTGCTCGCGGCAGGCGTGCTGTTTGTGGTTTCGGCGTGGTATGTAAGCCGCTATCCCGCGCTGGGCTATGTGAAAGCATTTGCCGAAGCAGCGATGGTAGGCGCGCTGGCCGATTGGTTTGCAGTAACCGCTTTGTTCAGACGGCCTCTCGGATTACCTATTCCGCACACGGCCATTCTGCCCCGTAACCAGCACCGCATTGCCGACGAATTGGGCAGGTTTATCGAAAACAACTTTTTACAGAGCAAGCCCATTGCCCTGCGTGTTTATCAGGCCAAACCGAGCGAAAAGCTGCTGGCACGGTTGGCAGACCCCCAAACGCGCGATTTTTGGCTGCCGTGGCTAGCCAAGCAGATTCCGCCGTTGCTGAATATCGCCAAACCCGAACAAGTATCGCGCTTTTTAAGCCGTTTACTGGCAGAGCAATACAGCGGCGAGCGCATCGGCAAAACTTTTTCAGACGGCCTCAAAGCTTTAAAAGCCCAAGGCATGCACGAAACGCTGTTTGTGGCCGTACTCAAACAAACGCGTCGCTGGCTGCAAGATCCTGAAACCCGCGTGCTGCTCGAACGCAATTTGCGCGAATGGGCGGCGCGCATCGAGAGCGATGCACCTACCACTTGGGAAAAACTGAAAGCCTCGCTCAAAGGTACTTTGGTGGACAAAGTGGACGGCTGGGTATCGGAAAAAGTGCTGGACTGGGCCGACGGCTACCTCGCCGCCGCACTCGCCGACCCCGATCACCGCATCCGCGGGGCATTCAATGAGCAATACGACCGCGTTACCGACGCTTTGAGCCGTTCGCGCTTATGGCACAAGCGTTTGGAGCAAGGCAAAATGAAGCTGGCCGATGCGCCTGCGGTTCAGGAAATCCTGATGAAAAGCTGGCAGGGGCTGCAAAAATGGGCGGCCGACGATGTGGAAAAATCCGAATCGCTGTGTTTGATACAGCTTAACAAACTGCTCGACCACATGCTTTCCCAAGCCAAACGGCACCCGCAATTTCTCCGCCGTGCCGACGTGCGTATTTCGCTGTTGGTACGCGATTTTGTGATGCGCTATAAAGACAGGGCGGCATTGTTTGTATCGGACAAAGTTAAAGCATGGGACAGCAGGCAGATGGTGGAAAAGCTGGAGTTGAGCGTCGGCCGCGATTTGCAGTTTATCCGCATCAACGGCACGCTGGTCGGAGGATTGGTGGGATTGGTGATTTACAGTGTGTCTAAGTGGCTGTTTTAGAGCCGTTCTCGAAATGGCATCAGGCCGTCTGAATTTTCAGACGGCCTGATGCCATTTCAAGCAGATTGAATCAACCCAAAGTAACCATTTCAATCTGATCCATACTGCGCCCCAAGAACCGCTCACCGATGGTACGGAAACGCAACGGAATATCGCTCACATAAAAACGGTAATCAGGCTGGGCATTATCGGTGTTGAGCAAGCCCGCCTCCGTTAAGGCTTTTGCCGCAGCTTCCGCCGTAGTCAGCGCAGAATCCACCAAAGTTACCCCGGGCGCTTCTTCGCGCAGCAACGGCTTAAGCAACGGATAATGCGTACACCCCAAAACCAACGTATCGATATCATCGGCCAGCAACGGCTTCAGATATTCGCGTGCCGTCAAACGGGTTACTTCATGGTCAAGCCAGCCCTCTTCCACCAGCGGAACCAGCAGCGGGCAGGCTTGCGATTGGACGCGGGCTTCGGGATTGCGGCTGTGTATCGCGCGTGCGTAGGCATTGCTGTTAACGGTTGTGCTGGTGGCGATAATGCCGATATGGTTGTTGCGCGTGGTGCGCAACGCAGCTTCGGCACCTGCCGTAATCACGTCCAAAACAGGCATATTGCCCGCCATTGCCCGCACTTTATGCCCGGCTACCGCAGCAATGGTATTGCAGGCGATAACCAATGCTTTCACTTCGTTTTGCAGAAGAAAATCAACAATCTGGGCAGTAAATGCTTCAATTGTGGCGCGGGACTTCACCCCGTAGGGAACACGCGCGGTATCGCCGAAATAAACGATGTTTTCCATCGGCAACCGCTCCATCAGTGCCCGCACGTTGGTCAAGCCGCCCACACCGGAATCGAATACCCCGATGGGTCGTTGTTTGGTATTGTTCATCATATTCTATAAGGCCGTCTGAAACTTTTTTCAGACGGCCTTTTGCTCTTGTTTAACGATAGGGCCGATTGTACACCTTTTCAAACCAGCAGGCATGGCTGCTCAAATCCGGCCTTCCCAACCGGCAGCCTTTTTCACCCTTTTCAATCGGACTGTTCCGAAAAGATGAGACCTTTGCAAAACCGCCAGATGTGGATGCAGTTCAAGGCGTAGCAGCACAGCGAGTGCAGACATATCATATAGATAGGCAAACGAGCGAGCAGCGCGCAACGCAGAAATGCGCCGCAGATGGGGGGTTTTGCAAAGGTCTCAAGATTGCTGTTTGCGGTGTACGGTATATGTAAGATGCGTCTTCAAAAGGCTTGTTGGGCATTTTTTAGCTTCGCAAGCCTGCCGACAACACGCCCTAATGCAATTTTATCGGTATATAAGGTTCCCAATCCTTTTGAATTAACGCATAATTGGGCTTTGAAAATCTTATTCATTCACATCAAGCGAGATGCTGTTATGGAATTGGCAAAAATCACCCGCTTTCTGCCTGATGAAGAAGCTACGCTGAAACTGGGCGAAAGTTGGGCCGCAAGCATTATGCCGCCGCTGGTGGTTTATCTGCAAGGCGATTTGGGTGCAGGCAAAACCACTTTTACCCGCGGCCTGCTGAGCGGAGCCGGTTATCAGGGTGCCGTGAAAAGCCCCACCTATACCATCGTAGAATCTTACCCTCTTCCGCGCTTTACATTGCTGCACCACTTCGATCTCTACCGTTTCACCACTCCCGAAGAATGGGAAGATGCCGGGTTGGACGATTTATTTGCCGACAACTGCCTCTGCCTGATCGAATGGCCGGAACAAGGCGGTTCGTTCGTGCCGCCGGCCGACCTTACCGTAACACTCCAACATCATGAATCAGGCCGAAATTGCACGATTGAAGCCCACACCGACAAAGGCAGGAAAAGTTTAGAAACATGGTTAAATTAACACGCCGTCAAATTGTCAGCCGCACCGCTGCGGGTTTACTGTTCACGCTTACCCCCATCGGCGCATTGGCCAAAGCTACCGCGCCGCAGTTTGTCGCAGTCCGCATCTGGCCTGCCCGCGCCTACACCCGCATCACGCTGGAATCTTCCCAAGCCATCAAATACAAGCATTTCACTTTGGATAACCCCGCCCGTTTGGTCGTGGATATCGAAGGCGCAACACTCAACAACGTGTTGCAGAGCATGTCGGCCAAAGTACAGAAAAGCGACCCTTATATCCAAAACATCCGCGTGGGGCAAAACACCGCTTCTACGGTGCGCGTAGTGATTGATTTGAAGCAGGCCGCCAATCCGCAGGTATTCACACTCGCGCCGATTGCCAACTTCCGCAACCGTTTGGTAGTGGATTTATATCCTTCCGCCGCAACTGCACTGGCAGCCGAAGCCAACGACCCTCTGATGGCCTTGCTGAACGATTATTCGCAAGGCAAAATCCGCAGCGACGGCACAGGCTCGGGGCACACCCCGCCCGTGCGCGAACGCCAACCCGCCATCATCGACACCCCTCCGCCCAGCACACCTAACCGCCGCGACCGCCGCCCCATAATCGTGCTCGACCCCGGCCACGGCGGAGAAGATCCCGGCGCCATCAGCAAGGGCGGTTTGCGCGAAAAAGACGTGGTTCTTTCCATTGCCCGCGCCGCTAAAAAGCGTCTTGAAGGAATGGGTTATAAAACCTACATGACCCGCAACGAAGATGTGTTCATTCCGCTCGGAGTGCGGGTAGCCAAAGCACGCCAACTCAAGGCCGACGTATTTGTGTCGATTCACGCCGACTCTTTTACCAGCCCTACCGCGCGCGGCACCGGCGTTTATGCCTTAAGCACGCGCGGAGCCACCAGTGCCGCCGCTAAATTTTTGGCTCAAACCCAAAACAGTGCCGACTTGATCGGCGGCGTGCAAAAAATGGGCAACCGTAGTGTTGACAACGCTATTTTGGATATGACGCAAACCGTTACCATCAAAGACAGCATGGTGCTGGGGCGTCATGTTTTGAACGAATTGGGCAAGCTCAACAAATTGCACAAAGGCCACGTTGACCAAGCCAACTTTGCCGTGTTGAGAGCGCCTGATATCCCTTCTATTTTGGTAGAAACGGCATTTTTGTCGAACCCGACCGAAGAAAAGCTGCTGGCCAGCCATTCTTTCCGCCAGAAAAGTGCCGAAGCCATTGCCGACGGCATCAAAACCTATCTGGGTAAAGCCGTGTTGGCGCGGCGGTAATACAGCGTAGCTTACAACGTAAGGGGCGGAGATGTGATCCGCCCCTACGATTATCTTACTAAAACCTTCCGGCGGCACAATCCGGGCAATGCTTGCAACATCTGCCTTATCCATCACCCTTCACGTCTCAATATCCGCCGCTTGCGCTTAATCCAGCAACAGCGCATCGTCCGATACTTTTTCTCCGCGCGTTTGCTCGAACAAATCCAACAAATCCTGCACATCCATGCCTTTGCGCTGCTCGCCCGAAACATCCAACACCACTTTACCCTGATGCAGCATGACCGTGCGGTTGCCGTGGTCGAGGGCTTGGCGCATGGAGTGGGTTACCATCATCGCGGTGAGCTTGTTTTCTTCGATGATTTTATCGGTGAGTTCCAACACAAACGCAGCGGTTTTGGGGTCGAGTGCGGCGGTGTGCTCGTCGAGCAGCAGGATTTTGCTCGGCTGCAAACTGGCCATCAGCAGGCTCACGGCTTGGCGTTGGCCGCCGGAAAGCAGACCGATGCGGTCGGTTAGGCGGTTTTCGAGGCCGAGTTTTAAAATTGCCAGCTTTTCGCGAAACAGCTCGCGGTTTTCTTTATTGAGCGCAAAGCCTAAACCGCGTTTGCCGCCGCGCGAATAAGCCAACGCCATGTTTTCTTCGATGCTCAAAGCCTCGCATGTGCCGGCCAGCGGGTCTTGAAACACGCGGGCAACCAGATGGGCGCGTTTGTGTGCAGGCAGGCGGGTCACGTCTTGGCCGTCGATGTGGATGCTGCCGCTGTCCACCATCAAATCGCCGCTGATAGCGTTGAGAAAGGTAGACTTACCCGCACCGTTGCTGCCGATCACGGTTACAAATTCGCCGTCTCGAATGTTTAAGCTCATGCCGCGCATGGCGGGGTTTTCAATCGGTGTACCGGCGTTGAAAGTGATTTTTAAATTGTCGGCGCGCATCATGATGTCTGTTTCCTTTTAAAAGCCCGTTTCATCATCGGCAAACGCAGGGCAAGCACAACGAGGATGGCGGTAATCAGGTTCAGGTCGGTCGGGCGTACCCCCACACCTTGCAGAAATTCGTTGCCCAAGGCAAAAGCAATCAGCAGGCGGTAAACCAATGCACCTAAAATGGCGGCTAAAGTAATGAAAATAATACGTTTGCTGCCCAACAGGTTCTCACCGATAATCACCGCAGCCAAGCCGATCACAATCGTGCCGATACCGCTGGCCAGATCCGCACTGCCGGTGGTTTGGGCAAACAGTGCGCCGCCCAAGGCAATCAAAGCATTGGAAATCGCCATGCCCAGCACAATCATTTTAGAAGTGGCCACGCCTTGCGCTTTGGCCATGCGGGCGTTCACACCGGTGGCACGCATGGCCAAGCCGGTTTTGGTGTTGAAAAACCAATCCAGCAGCAATTTGGCCAGCACGACGAAACCTAAAATAATCAGCGGCTGCACCCAAAACTGGTTGCTGTAATCTTCGGCCACAAACGGAGAAAACACGCTGGGCGCGCCGATCAGCGGCAGGTTGGGCGTGCCGCCAGTAATACGCAGGTTTACCGAATACAGCGCCACCATCACCAAAATACTGGCCAGCAGCGGCAGTATTTTCAGCGATACGTTTAACCAAGCCGTTACCATGCCCGCACACGCACCGGCGGCGGCGGCGGCCAAGCAGGCCAACCACGGGCTGACACCCAAGCCCACGCACACGGCAAATACGACGGCGCCCAAAGGAAAACTGCCGTCGGCAGTCAAATCGGGGAAATCAAGAATGCGGAACGAAATCAACACGCCCAACGCCACTAAAGCGTAAATCAGGCCGGCTTCTATTCCGCCAAAGAACGCAATCAAACTCATCTTATGGAAAACTTCCTATTCAACAACATCTGCACCTTCGAAACATGATTTTCAGACGGCCTCAAACCTGTGGCGCCATATCGCTTAAGCTCCGGTTGCTTGGTTTACAGCACATAAACTTTATTTCTGCTACGGCGTTACTGCGCCTTACCGATGCCGTCTGAAAAGCTGCCGCAACCCTTTGCCGAATCACCGCTTTCAACGGTTTCCGTGCCTCGAAGGTATGGAAAACAACCAGCCAACCGAAGGCTGGCTGATTTTATTTATATATTTGAAATGTGAAACCCGATTTATTCCGAAACCTGTTTGGCTTGCTTCATTACGTCTTCCGACAAAGCAATCCCTTGGGCGGCGGCGTTTTTCTTGCTCAAAAACAGATCCAGCGTTTCCATGCGGGCAGAAGGAATCTCTCCGGCTTTTTTACCGGCCAGAATCTGAGCCGTAATGTCGCCGGCTTTTTTACCCAAATCGTAGTAGTTCACGCCCAAAGCCGCTACTGCTCCGCGGGCAACCGAATCGGTGTCGGAAGCGATCAACGGTTTTTTCATTTCTACCGCCGCTTTGTTCATAGATTCGTAAGAAGACACCACATTGTTGTCTAAAGAGGTGTAAATCAGATCAACTTTTCCGTTCAGGCTGCGGGCGGCCGTGAGCACATCGGAAGAACGCTGTGCGGGAGCCGTTACCAAATTGATGCCTTGCGGCTCGAGTTTGGCCTTCAATTGTTCCAGCACGGTGGTAGAGTTTACTTCGCCGGGGCTGTACACATAACCGACATTTTTTACGGTAGGCACGATTTTTTTCATCAAATCAATTTGCGGCTCCAACGGCAGTTCATCAGAAATGCCGGTTACGTTGGTATTCGACGCCTCAAAACCCGGAACCAGCTTGGCCGCAACCGGATCGGTTACTGCGGCATAAACCACAGGAATGGTTTTGGTGGCCGCCACCATAGATTGCGCACTCGGCGTTGCAATCGCCACCACAACGTCGGGATTGTCGCCGACAAATTTTTTGGCAATCTGCGCGGCATTAGCGGTGCTGCCTTGCGCGCTTTGGAAATCAATGGTCAGGTTCTTACCTTCTTCGTAGCCTTTGGCTTCCAACTCATCAATCACACCCTTACGCACGGCATCGAGCGCGGGGTGTTCGACAATGGCGGTAATGGCTACTTTTTTGGCGGTCGCAGGTTCGGCGGCAGAAGAAGCGGCGGTATTGTTTTTTTGTTCTGCGGGCGAACACGCTGCCAACATCATGGCGGCAAGGGTGCTTAATGCGTATTTGGTTGCAGTTTGGCGTTTCATATTGTCGTTGCTCCTATATAAACGGACTGGCTTAACTGAATTTTTGTAATAATATTTTAATTTTTTTAAAAAAGCATCGCATTAGGCCGTCTTAAAAAGCAATATTGATATTTTTATACCAATTTAAATTTCAATTTTGACGCAATATTTGGCGTTTTCATTCCCGCCCTGCAAACCGCCCGACATAAACCCTGCGCCGTACCGCTTATTTCAGACAAAAATGGTTTTCTTAACCGCAACCGTGCCGATAGCAGAAAACAAACGCCGCCACAACTGTGGGGGTATGTTTTCCGATATACAGTCGGCACATTTTCATGCGTGCGCCCTTTCATCTTGTAAGGATGAAATATAAACGAGGCCGTCTGAAACCATGTTTTCAGACGGCCTTCAGACCTGAGACCTTTGTTCCGGCTAAATCGAAACCCCAAATAAGCCTAGTCAATTGATTTTTCGGCGTAACGCCCGGCCATCGCCTTATACACCATATTTTCGTATTTCAACACGTCGTAGCGTCGGTTCAACACCGTTTGTGCCGAGCTGTGCTCGGTGTTCAAGGCTTCCAGCCAGTCTTTCAACTCGTCTTTTCCGTATTGGTAGCGCACTTGGTAATAACGGCTGTTTTTTTGATCAAGCGCGTATTGCTTGTGCGCGTTTTCCAGCAGCGTTAGCGCATGGCCGTATTTCTGATAATGCCCCAACACTTCGTTCAACGCAGCGGTGAGTGTCTGCTCGAAATTCAGGCGGGCTTGATTGAAATTGGCTTCGGCAGTTTTGTCTTGCCATTTCAGGGTATTCCAATCCAGAAAAGGCAGGTTGAGCTTAACCGACCCGCCTAAAAACGGCACGTCGAACAGGGTGCGGGCTTTGTCGGATGAAGTGCTGATGCTTGCGCCTATGGTGATGGCGGGATACCAGCTCCGTTTTTGGGCATCAACGCTTTTCACGGCAGATTGCAGGCGGTATTCGGCTGCGCGCAAATCGGGGCGGTTGGCCAGCGTTGCCACGGGCACGTTTAAATCGACACCGCGCGCGGCTTGCAAACGGTATTCGGCCGGAGCCGCCGCCGCAGCTTCTCCGGGTTTGAGATTCAAAAGGTTGCGCAAGGTCTCTTCAACGGCTTCACGGTTGTTGTGCAGTTGGATCAAGCTGTTTTGGGCGGCCAACAGAGCCTGTTCCGCGCGGCGGGGCTGTGCGGCATCGGCTTTACCGTGCCTGTATTTGGCAGACGAAATGCGGCTGATTTCACGGTATTGCTTAATGTTTTTTTCGGTAAGGGCAATGGCTTCATTCAAATAGGCGATGTTGAAATAGGCATCGGCCACATTGTTGAACAAGGTCAGGCGGGCGGCGGCCAAATCTTGCTGGGTGGCCTGATATTCCCACACTTGGGCATCGGCTTTGGCATTGAGTTTCTGCCACAAGTCGATTTCGTAACTTAAGCCGAGCTGGCTGCTGAACGAGCGGCTGCTGTTGCCGTTGTTGAGGTTTTTATTGGCAGACGCACCGGCCGATGCGTTAAATGCAGGCACAAGGCCGGCGCCGAGAATATTGGCCTGATAAAGGGCCTTGTTGACGTTAATTGCGGCTTTTTTCAAGTCGATATTGTTCGCCAAAGCTTGCGCCACCAGCGCGTTCAGACGGCCGTCTTCATAAAGCTTCCACCAGTCTGCGGCGATATGGTAACGCTGTGCGGCCTCTTCCGCCGGAATAATGCTGCCCGATGTTTGCAGCGTTAAATCGGAGCGGGCAGTGTGGTTGACGGCGCAACCGCCCAAAGAAATGACGATGCCCAAGCTTAAGGCCGTCTGAAACAATCGGTTGGTTTTCATGAATGGTCCTTAGGGTTTTCAGACGGCCTAAGGCGTAGAAGACCGTCTGAAAACATTAATCGTGTGCCAACGCGTCTATCGGGTTAAGCTGCGAAGCTCTCTTGGCCGGCATAAAGCCGAACACGACGCCGATAATGGTGGAACAGGTTACGGCGGCCACGATGGAAAGGGTAGAAAAAGTCATGGCGAAATCGGTAACAAAATGGTTGAACACCAAGCTGATGGCAAAGGAAAGCAACACGCCGCTCAATCCGCCGAGCAGGCAAATCAACACCGCTTCTATCAAAAACTGCTGCAAAATGTTCGACTGCCGCGCACCGATGGCCATACGCACACCGATTTCTTTAGTGCGCTCGGTAACAGACACCAGCATGATGTTCATCACGCCTATACCGCCCACGATCAGTGAAATCAATGCAATGCTGGAAATCAGCAACGTCATCGTGCCGGTAGCGCTTTCCACCGTTTGCTTGATGCTGTCGCTGTTTTGCATGAAAAAGTCTTTCACGCCGTGGCGCGAAAGCAGCAGTTCGTCCAAACCTTTTTCGGCGGCTTGGGAATTGACATCGTCTTTGACTTTTACCGTAATGGAATTGATATACCGCTGGCCGCTGATTTGGTTGATTACGGTCGTGTAAGGCGCCCATATTTGCAGGTTGTCGTCGCTGCCGAAACTGCTCGTGTCTTTTTCGGTTACGCCGATGATTCTTAACGGGCGTTTTTTAAACAGGATAACCTTGCCGATGGGGCTTGTGCCGTCTGAAAACAACTTGTTTTTTGTGTTATCGTCAATAACGGCTACCTGATTGTTGTTGGTTACATCGTCGGCATCGTACAGACGGCCTTCCGCAAGTTTGATGCCGCGCACGTCGAAATATTGCTCGCCCGCACCGAAAAGCTGGGCGGTCACGTCGATATTGCGGTAGGTTACCGTGCCGCTCGAAGCAACCATCGGCGTTACGCTGTCTACATAGCTTTGTTTGGAAATGGCATCGGCATCGGCGATGGTAAGGGTGCGGATGCGGAAAGATTGCCGGTCGCCAAACCCTCTGCCCGGCCGGATGCTGATGGTGTTGGTGCCAATGGCACTGATGTCTTTGAGGATTTTTTCCTGCGAACCTTTTCCCAAAGCCACTACCGAAACCACCGAAGCAATACCGATGATGATGCCCAGCATGGTCAGCAGCGAGCGCATTTTATGTGCCAAAACCGCCTGCACCGACATCCTGAACGATTCGATAAACTGGTCCTTAAAGAACAGCCACGACGTATTTTCGCGAATGCTGCCCACATTGCTCGGCGGCACTTCGGCATTTTTACTGATGTCGGAAATAATCTCTCCGTCTCGTATTTCGATCACACGGTTGGCATTGGCGGCGATTTTCGGGTCGTGCGTAACCAAAATCACCGTATGCCCCCGGGCGTGCAGAGAATGAATGATTTCCATCACATTGTCGCCCGATTGCGTATCCAGCGCGCCGGTGGGTTCGTCGGCCAAAATGATTTCGCCGCCGTTCATCAAAGCGCGTGCGATGCTGACACGTTGCTGCTGGCCGCCCGAAAGCTCGCTGGGCTTATTGTTTTCTTTGCCTTCCAAGCCCAAATCATGCAAAAGCTTATCGGCCCGCCGGCTGCGGTCGGCTTTTTCCAAACCCGCGTAAACCGACGGCAAAGCTACATTATCCCGCGCATTCAATGCACTGAGCAGATTGTAACGCTGAAAAATAAAACCGAAACGCTTGCGGCGTAGCCCGGCCAGTTGGTCTGCCGTCATTTGTGCGGTTTCCACGCCGTCGATGGTGTACGACCCCGAACTGGCCGTGTCCAAACACCCCAAAATATTCATCAGCGTTGATTTGCCCGAGCCGGATTGGCCGATAATGGCCACAAAATCGCCTTTTTCTATACTGAGGCTGATGTCTTTCAACACATGCACCCGGCTGTCGCCGCTGCCGAAATAGCGGTTGATGCCTTTACATTCGATAAAACCCATGCTCCGCTCCGACTACATCGGCCGCATACGGCCATTACGGCTACCGTTTTTCATATCCGCCGCACCCGATTCGGAGATAATCACTTGCTCTCCTTCTTTTACGCCTTCGGTTATCTCTATATGGGTGCCGTCGCTCAAGCCAGTTTTTACCGTGCGCTCTTCCACTTGGTCTTTATCGCCCAAAATCCGCACGGTTTTTTTACCCGCTTTGGTTTTGACTGCCAAATTAGGCACGCCCAATACCTGCTGCACACGCTTAATCACAATCGTATTTTCGGTGGTCATGCCGATATGGAGGGAGCCGTCTTCGTTCGGCACAAAAGCGCGGGCATAGTAATAAATGGCCGTATCGGTGGTGTCTGTGCTGGTGGTGTATGATCCTTGCGACATTTTGGTTAAACCGGGGTCAACCGTGTCGATAACGGCATCCCGCATATTTTCAGGCTGAGCCAAAATCGTAAAGGTCAGGCTTTGCCCTGCTTTAACCTTACCCGCATCACCTTCGGCAATCTGCATTTTGTTCAACATCTTACTCAAATCTGCCAGCTGAACAATGGTCGGCGTGCTTTGGTTGGCATTCACCGTTTGCCCTTCTTCCACCGGAATAGACACCACCGTTCCGTCCATTGTGGCAACGATACGCGTGTATCCCAAATCGGCTTCGGCGGTATTAATCGCAATCTGCGTCTGTTTGATCTGGGATTTCAACTCGGCTACCGATGCCGCCGCTGCAGACAGCGCATCTTCGGCATCTTCCAACTCGGCTTTAGACGTGGCGTTTTCGGCCCATAGTGCTTGTTCGCGCCGATATTTTTTTGCGGCGGTTTTATGCTTGATTTCGGCGGATACCAACTGGGCACGGAACGTATCCAACTTGGCTTTATGGGTATTGAGGGTGTTGATTTGCGTAGTCGAGTCGATTTCTGCAATCAATTCGCCTTTTTTGACTGGTTGGCCGATTTTAACGTAGAGCTTTTTAATCTGCCCCGATGCTTGGGAACCTACGGTTACCAACTGTGCTGCGGAGATTTCTCCCGTAGCACTCACCGTTTGGTTGATATCCATTTTTGCAACCGGCTGGGTTAAATAATTGATTTTTTCTTCCGGCTTCAAATACATCCAGGCTAAAAAGCCTAACCCCGCAGCAACGGCCAACGCCGTTATCCATTTCACCGCTTTTGCCATAATGCCTCAATCTTTAAAATTATTGTGTTCCCTATAAATTAAATGAGCAGCGGCCGCAACAGCAGGCCGAACGGAACATAAACCGAGTGAAGTGTACTGAAAAAAAACCGCCCCTCCAAGCACCTATCTTTTTTTCAAACTTATATTTTATTGTTCTTTAAAGTATTCATGAAGTCATTTTTTACACAATAAGTGCCATGCAACATCAAAAACTTTCACTGTCGCACAAATCTGCACATTCTCAGCATAATTGTTGTTTTACATACTGTTACTCCGTTCAACATCTTTACACTACCATATATCGGATATGACAACCGTCAAACTTATATTCATTTATACTTTTCAGAGAAACAACAATAATTTAGTATGCTTATACTATACATTACGTCTAACCGATTACTGACTCGACCTGCAACATGACCAAACAAAGACAACAAGGCTTTACCCTGATTGAATTAATGATTGTGGTTCTTACGTTAGCCCTTATTGCCACAATTGCCTATCCGTCATACGAAACGTATGTCCGTCAAACCCGCTTGGAGAATGTGCGTGCCGACCTGCTGGTAAGCGCACAAACCTTAGAACGGCGATACGCGCAGCAACACCGTTTCCCCGCCTCTATATCTTCCGATGCGCTTGAAACCAATCAATATTTCAATATCCGTTATCAAGCGGCAAGCGGCGACGACTTTACCCTTATCGCCGAACCGAATGACAACAATCCCAACGAAAAACGCCATATGCAGCTCAACGGCAGCGGCATCGTTACCCTTTGCGAAGGCAGAACGGCAACCGCCACAGTTTCGAATTCTTCCAATTCCAACGTGAACTGTTACGTGTACAAATAAATACATTCGCCTGCCAAACCGTTAAGATTTACTTTACAGGTCAAACAAATCTTTACATAATCACCCTAGTTATTAGTTTTAAAAGGGGATTATTGTGCACACACAACGCGGTTTCACGCTGACCGAGCTGCTTTTTACCATTGCCATTCTAGCCGTTCTAGCGGCTATCGCTATTCCCGTTTATCAAAAATACATTAAAAATACCCGCCTTCACGAAGCTCACACCGCCCTAATAAAAAATGCCCAAATGATGGAGCAATTTTACCAGCAGCACCGTTCGTTTAAATTGAATTCAACAACTTGGCCGCCATTACCCGAAACTTCTACTGGCCATTTCTGTATCCGTCCGCAAGGTGTCGCGCGTGGCGCGCACGACGATAAATTTACTTTGAAAGCGGTTGCCTTTGATAAAAACAACGAGCCGCGTGTATTAAAAATCAACGAATCTTTGATTGCCATAGTGTGCGAATCCAGCGCCAGCAGCTGCTCGGATGAAAATCATTTTTTCAAAGGCAAGTCCGCCGATAAAGACTGCCGGATTTACAGCAACTAATACAGATACATAGTCAATCCAGTCAGCGCTTACTGCGGCGTTACGGCATCTTGTGTTAAAGATTAAGTGATTAACTCTATATTCATTCATCTGCCCCAAAATACCAAAAGGCCGTCTGATTTTTTTCAGACGGCCTGAGACCTTTGCAAAACCCCCAGATGTGGATGCAGTTCAAGGCGTAGCAGCACAGCGAGTGCAGACATATCATATAGATAGGCAAACGAGCGAGCAGCGCACAACGCAGAAATGCGCCGCAGATGGGGGTTTTGCAAAGGTCTCGGCCTTTTCAAACTCTTAATCAACGTGTTACCGGTTTATAGCGAATCCGTTTCGGCTTCGCGCCTTCTTCACCCAAGCGGCGTTTTTTATCGGCTTCGTATTCCTGATAGTTACCATCGAAGAACACCCATTTCGAATCGCCTTCCGCTGCCAAAATATGGGTGGCGATACGGTCGAGGAACCAGCGGTCGTGCGAAATCACCATCACGCTGCCGGCAAATTCCAGCAAAGCATCTTCCAGCGCACGCAGAGTTTCCACGTCTAAATCGTTGGAAGGTTCGTCCAACAACAGCACGTTGCCGCCGGCAAGCAAAGTTTTCGCCAAATGCAGGCGGCCGCGTTCGCCGCCGGAAAGGTTGCCGGCAATCTTGCTTTGGTCGCTGCCTTTGAAGTTGAAACGGCCCAAATAAGCGCGGGCGGGGATTTCAAACTGGCCGACTTGCAGAATATCGCGGCCTTCGGCGATGTTGTCGAACACGGTTTTGTCGTTTTGCAAACCTTCGCGGCTTTGGTCAATCAGCGACATTTTCACGGTTTGGCCGATTTTCACTTCGCCGCTGTCCGGCTGCTCTTTGCCTGCAATCATTTTAAACAGGGTCGATTTACCCGCACCGTTGGGGCCGATAATGCCGACAATCGCACCGGGCGGCACTTTGAAGCTCAAATCGTCTATTAAGAGTTTGTCGCCGAACGACTTGCTCACGTTTACAAACTCGATCACTTCGTTACCCAAACGCTCGGCCACGGGAATAAAGATTTCCTGGGTTTCATTGCGTTTTTGATATTCGTAGTTAGACATCTCTTCAAAGCGTGCCAAACGCGCTTTGGATTTGGCTTGGCGGCCTTTGGCGTTTTGGCGCACCCATTCTAATTCCTGCTTCATGGCTTTCAGGCGGGCGGCTTCGGTTTTAGCCTCGTTTTCCAAGCGTTTTTCTTTCTGCTCCAGCCAAGAAGAGTAATTGCCTTTCCACGGAATGCCGTGCCCGCGGTCAAGCTCGAGAATCCATTCGGCGGCGTTGTCCAAGAAATAACGGTCGTGGGTCACGGCCACTACGGTGCCGGGGAAGCGCACCAAAAACTGCTCCAGCCACTCCACCGATTCGGCATCCAAGTGGTTGGTCGGCTCGTCCAAAAGCAGCATATCCGGCTTGCTCAACAACAGCTTGCACAAGGCCACGCGACGTTTTTCACCACCGGAAAGATTGCCGATTTTGGCATCCCATTCGGGCAGGCGCAGCGCATCGGCAGCAATTTCCAATTCATGCTCCATACCGCCGCCGCTTGAAGAACCTGCCGCGATAATGGCTTCCAAGCGGCCTTGTTCTTCAGCCAAAGCATCAAAATCGGCATCTGGATCGGCATACGCGGCATACACTTCTTCCAAACGCTTCTGCGCGGCAGCTACTTCGCCTAAACCGCTTTCCACTTCTTCGCGCACGGTTTTTTCAGGATCCAGCTCCGGCTCTTGCGGCAGATAGCCGATTTTGATGCCGCTCATCGGCACGGCTTCGCCTTCAAACTCTTTATCCACACCCGCCATAATGCGCAACACGGTGGATTTGCCCGCGCCGTTCAAACCGAGCAGACCGATTTTCGCACCGGGGAAAAACGACAGGGAAATGTCTTTGATGATGGTTTTTTGCGGCGGCACCACTTTGCTCACGCGCAGCATGGAATAAACGTATTGGCTCATAATGTTCTCTTTTAATCGTATTGGGAAAAATGTTTTCAGACGGCCTAAACATCATGAAAGGCCGTCTGAATGGAATCACTTAGGCTTTGTTTCACAGCGGTGTCTGTTTTGCACAAAACCAATTAAAGATGGGCGGTATTCTAACCCCAATCGCTTGTAAAACCTACCTTAATCTTGCGCCCGCTCAATCATCGCTTCGCGCAAGGCATCCAAGCCCAAACTTTCGGTAACGGAAATATTCACCGCCACCGCCCTGCCCTGCGTATCGCGCAGAATACCGGCGGGGCGTTTGTTGTCGGGCAGCAGATCGATTTTGTTGTACACGATCAGTTGCGGCACTTCATGTGCGCCGATTTCTTCGAGCACGGTGTTTACATCGTCCATCTGCCGCTCGAAATCGGGATGGCTGGCATCGACCACATGCAGCAGCACGTCGGCCAACGCGGTTTCTTCCAAAGTGGCGGAAAATGCCGACACCAGCTTGTGCGGCAAATCGCGCACGAAGCCGACGGTGTCGGTTAGGATAACCGTGGCTTCGGGCGACAGATACAGGCGGCGGGCGGTGGTGTCGAGCGTGGCGAACAGTTGGTCTTTCGCCAGCACGTCGGCTTTGGTTAAACGGTTGAACAGACTGGATTTTCCCGCATTGGTATAGCCCACCAGCGCAAAAGTTTTAATGCTGCCCTGCATCCGCGATTTGCGGCGGGTGGCACGCTGTTTCTGCACGTTTTGCAGTTGCCTTTTCAAGGCGGTGATTTTTTGGTTGATTAAGCGGCGGTCGGTTTCGAGCTGGGTTTCGCCCGGGCCTTTTAAACCGATACCGCCTTTTTGACTTTGCATGTGTCCGTAACCGCGCACCAGCCGCCCGCTTAAGTGATTAAGCTGCGCCAACTCCACTTGCAGTTTACCTTCTTGCGATTGTGCGCGTTTGGCGAAAATCGCCAGAATCAGCCCCACGCGGTCAAGCACGCGGCATTGTAAAACGCGCTCCAAATTGCGCTCCTGCGTCGGTGTCAGTTCGTGGTTGAACACCACCAATTCAATGTCGTGCTGCCGCACCAGTTCCGCCAACTCTTCGGCCTTGCCCGTGCCGACAAACAGCGCGGTATGGGCTTTGTCGCGCTTGGCGGTTTCGGTACACACCAAATCGCCGCCCGCCGCGCGCACTAAGTCTGCCGCTTCGGCCAAGGCCGTCTGAAAAGCCTGTTCGCGCCATTCGTTGGCACCGGAATAATCCGCACTCAGCATCACCCCCGCCAGCATCACGCGCTCGGGCTTTTCAAGGGATTTGTCGATTTGAAACAGGGTGGGTTTACTCACGGTTCACGCTCCGTTTAGGAAAGTTTTCAGACGGCCTCTGCGGGTTTGCCATGTTTCAGCTTTTTTCACGCCAACTTGGGCACTTTGTTAAACAACCGGTAGAAGTTTTCGGTGGTGATTTCAGCGATATGCTCCACAGAATCGCCGCGCAGTTTCGCTACGAATTCAGCAGTATAGCGCACATAAGCCGGCTCGTTGGGCTTGCCGCGTTTAGGCACGGGGGCGAGAAACGGCGCGTCGGTTTCCACCAAAATCCGGTCTTGCGGCACATACTTGGCGGCTTCTTGGATATCCGCAGCATTTTTAAAGGTAACAATACCTGAAAACGAAATATAAAAACCCAAATCCAGCGCAGCTTTGGCCACTTCCACATTCTCGGTAAAACAATGGATTACCCCTGCATGGGCTTGATGTTTGCGCAGCATGCGCATGGTATCCGCCGCCGCATCGCGGGTGTGGATAATCAACGGTAAACCGCTTTGGTTGGCCGCCTCGATATGGTCGGCAAACCGTTGGTACTGCCAGCCCAAATCGCCTTGGCACCAGTGGTAATCCAAACCTGTTTCGCCGATGCCCACCACTTTAGGGTGTTTGGCATGTTCCACCAACTCGGCCACGGTAAATTCGGGCGTGTCTTTTTCATCGGGATGAATGCCCACTGTGGCGAAAATGTGTTCGTGCGCCTCGGCAATCGCCAATACTTCAGAAAAAGTCTGCCTGCTCACGCTGATGGCCAACGCCTGCCTAACTTCTTTTTCGGCCATATTGGCAAACACTTCGGGCAAACGGCCGGCGAGGCCGTCGAAATTCAGATGGCAGTGTGAATCGATTAAATGCATGATGGTTGTTAAACGTATTGAAGAAAAAGGCTGTAAAGATAACATATCGGCGCAACAGATAACAGCTTGCGCCGATATGCACGCTTCTGCCTGCATAGCCGTCTGAACAGACTTTATACACGGCAAAACACATAAAAATGTTACAATACGCGGTTCTTTTTTAACCGGAATTCAGACGGCCTCACCATCATGAGCAAGCACGACAACGACACCATCCGCATTCGCGGCGCACGCACCCATAATCTGAAAAACGTCGATCTCGACATCCCCCGCCACAAGCTCGTGGTGGTAACGGGTTTGTCGGGCAGCGGCAAATCCTCGCTCGCGTTCGACACGCTTTATGCCGAAGGCCAGCGCCGTTATGTGGAAAGCCTTTCGGCCTATGCGCGCCAGTTTTTGCAGATGATGGATAAGCCCGATGTCGATTTGATCGAAGGCTTGTCGCCCGCCATTTCAATCGAACAAAAGTCCACCAGCCACAACCCGCGCTCCACCGTCGGCACCGTTACCGAAATCCACGATTATCTGCGCCTCTTGTATGCCCGCGTCGGCACGCCGCATTGCCCCGAACACGATTTGCCTTTGAGCAGCCAAACCGTATCGCAAATGGTGGATGCCGTCTTAAAACTGCCTGAAGACACCCGCGTGATGATTCTCGCTCCCGCCGTGCGCGAACGCAAAGGCGAATTTGTCGATTTCTTTGCCGACTTGCAGGCGCAAGGCTTCGCCCGCGTGCGCGTGGACGGCGAAGTCTATCAGCTCGACGAAGTGCCCAAGCTCGAAAAAAACATCAAGCACAATATCGACGTGGTCATCGACCGCGTGAAAGTGAAAGCCGACATCAAACAGCGGCTGGCCGAAAGTTTTGAAACTGCTCTGCGTCACGGCGGCGAACGTGCGCTGGCGCTGGAAATGAACAGCGGCGAAGAACATTGGTTTTCCGCCCAATTCGCCTGCCCCGTGTGCTCATACAGCCTGCCCGAACTCGAACCGCGCCTGTTTTCCTTCAACAACCCTGTCGGCGCCTGCCCCACCTGCGACGGCTTGGGCAATATGAACTTCTTCGACCCCGAGCGCGTGGTGATGCACCCCGAGCTTTCCTTAGCCGCCGGTGCGATTAAAGGCTGGGACAAACGCAACCAGTTTTACTTTCA
This sequence comes from Neisseria sp. 74A18, assembly GCF_001308005.1. Classification (NCBI taxonomy): domain Bacteria; kingdom Pseudomonadati; phylum Pseudomonadota; class Betaproteobacteria; order Neisseriales; family Neisseriaceae; genus Neisseria; species Neisseria sp. 74A18. The sequence continues at coordinate 82,218 of NZ_LGZA01000002.1, read as the reverse complement.
AATGATTCAATCGCTGGCCGCACATTACGGCTTCGATGTCGATACCCCCTTTGAAGGACTGCCTGAAAAAGTAAAAAAAGTGATTTTGCACGGCTCCGGCAAAGACGTTATCGACTTCCGCTACCTTTCCGAAAAAGGCACTACCTTCAACCGCAGCCACGCTTTTGAAGGCATCATCCCCAATCTTGAACGCCGTTTCCGCGAAACCGATTCCAACACCGTGCGCGAAGAGTTGTTGCAATATCAAAGCCATAAAGCCTGCCCCAGCTGCGGCGGCGCACGTTTGCGCAAAGAAGCGCGTTATGTTTATGTAGGCAAACAGCCGCTGCACGAAATTTCCGCATGGCCGCTCACCCAAACGCACCAATTCTTTGAAACCCTCGATTTGGAAGGCAACAAAAAACACATCGCCGAAAAAATCCTCAAAGAAATCACCGAGCGCTTGGGCTTTCTGATTAACGTCGGCCTCGACTATCTGAACCTCAGCCGCAGCGCCGAAACCCTTTCCGGCGGCGAAGCCCAGCGCATCCGCCTTGCCAGCCAAATCGGCAGCGGCTTAACCGGCGTGATGTACGTTTTGGACGAACCCTCCATCGGCCTGCACCAGCGCGACAACGACCGCCTGCTCGCCACCCTCAAGCGCCTGCGCGACCTCGGCAACAGCGTGATCGTGGTCGAACACGACGAAGATGCCATCCGCGAAGCCGATTTCGTGATCGACATGGGCCCCGGCGCGGGCGAACACGGCGGCAACGTTATCATCGCCGACACCCCCGACAAAGTCGCCGCCTGCACAAACTCCGTTACCGGCCAATACCTCAGCGGCAAAAAAGCCATCGCCGTGCCGTCTGAAAGAACGCCCGTCAACCCCGAAAAAATGCTCGTCCTCAAAGGCGCACGTGGCAACAACCTCAAAAACGTTACCCTCGAGCTGCCTTTGGGTTTGATTACCTGCATCACCGGCGTATCCGGCAGCGGCAAATCCACCCTGATTAACGACACCCTCGCCAAAATTACCGCGCGCGAGCTGAACCGCGCCCACGAAGAACCCGCGCCTTACGACGACATCACCGGCCTCGAACATCTCGACAAAGTCATCAACGTCGACCAATCCCCCATCGGCCGAACGCCCCGCTCCAACCCCGCCACCTACACCGGCCTCTTCACCCCCATCCGCGAACTCTTCGCCGGCGTACCGCTTGCCCGCGAACGCGGCTACAACGTCGGCCGCTTCTCGTTCAACGTCAAAGGCGGCCGCTGCGAAGCCTGCCAAGGCGACGGCGTGATTAAAGTAGAAATGCACTTCCTACCCGACGTATATGTACCCTGCGAAGTGTGCCACGGCAAACGCTACAACCGCGAAACCCTCGAAGTGCAATACAAGGGCAAAAACATCAGCCAAGTGCTCGACATGACCGTAGAAGAAGCCCGCGAATTCTTCGATGCCGTGCCCACCGTATCCCGCAAACTGCAAACCCTGATGGACGTAGGCCTGGGCTACATCCGCCTCGGCCAATCCGCCACCACCCTCTCCGGCGGCGAAGCCCAACGCGTCAAACTCGCCCTCGAACTCTCCAAACGCGACACCGGCCGCACCCTCTACATCCTAGACGAACCCACCACCGGCCTGCACTTCGCCGACATCGCCCTGCTACTGGAAGTAATAGGCCGTCTGAAAGGCAAAGGTAATTCGATTGTGATTATTGAGCATAATTTGGATGTGATTAAGACTGCGGATTATATTGTGGACTTAGGGCCGGAAGGGGGAGATGGCGGGGGGAGGATTATTGCTAAAGGTAGCCCCGAAGAGGTGGTGAAAGTTGAGGGGAGTTATACGGGGAAGTATTTGAAAGAGATATTGCAAGTTACTTAACTTTAATGCAATTTCAAATTAAACTATTACGAAACATTTTAATTTCAACTTTACAAATAAGGAGTCTGCTTTTGGATTTTCACCATTTTAAATTTATTCTCGCAATTGTTATCATCGTAACAATAGTTTTATGTTGGTATATCTCCTATTCCTTAGAAAAATACGACCAAGAAAAAACCTACGAAAAATCAGATATTTTTAGAGAAACTCGATTGAGAACTTATAGTAATGGCAAAAAAGAAATTTTTGTTCCATTTCGCAAATATTTTTTCGGTTTTATGCAGAAAAACAAGTTGGAGCGTATTAATGACACTTTTCAACAAAATGAAATTATTACCTTTTTTCGAGATCAAAGTGAAAGAAGTAGCGATGCCTATGTAATTTTGTGTTCGTCTGGTGAATGGAAAGTTGATGGTTTTCGCCTTTATGAAAAGCGGTTTTCGGTTGAACCACTAACCATTAGAAATACAATGAATACCCAAAATGTTACCATTATCCAATATGGAAACGGAATGATAAATTTGTCTATTTCTCAAAATGATTTATCTTGTATTTCATCTTTAGCACATAACAGTAACTCTTTATCTCAGGATGACAGATTTTTTCTAGAAAATTTAGTTAAAAAATTGTCCAATAATTCTGTTTTAGACTCATCTGAATTAGCAAGATTTTCAACAATACTTGAATACGCTCAAAAATATGAGCCTGCATTCAGTCTCGCTAATAACTTAATTGAACTTTGTAGTGCTATTAGTAAGTTTTTAAATTTATAGCAAGCGTAGGTTGGGTTAACAAGCCGTAGCAAGCCGTAGCCTGCATAAAACTTAAAATCCTATGCGTAGGGTGTGTGCGGTACGCACGCACGCGTTGTTCGGGCTTCTGCTCCAATGCCGTCTGAAACTTCCTTTTCAGACGGTCTTCTGCTTTCCGAACAGCTTTGTTATGATTCAAAAATTCGAAATAATAACAAGGGAAATAAATGTCTCGCTATCGCCGTAACTATCTGGCGGGCGGCACGTTTTTCTTTACCGTGAAACTTGCCGACCCGAAATCGCGTTTATTGGTCGAACATATCGATCTGCTGCGTGAAGCCTACGCCTCGGTACAAAAACGCTATCCGTTTGAAACCGTGGCGATTTGCGTCATGCCCAACCATCTTCATGCGATTTGGACTTTGCCTGACGGCGATAGCAAGCCGTAGCCTGCATAAAACTTAACCCCATGTGTGGGGTGTGTGCGGTACGCACGCACACGTTGTTCAGGCCTCTATTCCAATGCCGTCTGAAACTTCCTTTTCAGACGGCATCGTTTTGAACATAAATAATGTGGCGTGATTTTAAAATCTTTGCAGCCGATATGCGCTGTTCCATTCAAAACCGCGTGCGTGGCTGCGCCACACACCCTACCGATGGTTTAACGTTTATTGTTTAAATGGTCGGGCATATACTATCAGCACGCACGCGTTGTTTGGGGTATGGCAATTCACACTCAAGGCCGTCTGAAAGCAAATTTTCAGACGGCCTTCTGCTTTCCGAACAGCTTTGTTATGATTCAAAAATTCGAAATAATAACAAGGGAAATAAATGCCTCGCTATCGCCGTAACTATCTGGCGGGCGGCACGTTTTTCTTTACCGTGAAACTTGCCGACCCGAAATCGCGTTTATTGGTCGAACATATCGATCTGTTGCGCGAAGCCTACGCCTCGGTGCAAAAACGCTATCCGTTTGAAACCGTGGCGATTTGCGTCATGCCCAACCATCTTCATGCGATTTGGACTTTACCTGATGGCGATAGCGATTATTCGCTGCGTTGGCGTTTAATCAAAACCGGTTTTTCCAATCATTTTTCTACATCAAATACTTTATCCGCCAGCAAACAGCGGCGGCATGAAAAAGGGATTTGGCAGCGCCGTTTTTACGAACATACCGTGCATAATGATGCGGATTTGCAGCGTTGCGTGGATTATGTACATTTCAATCCGGTAAAACACGGTTTTGCAGCGAGTGTTAAAGACTGGCCGTTTTCTTCTTTCCACCGCTTTGTCCGCGATGGTTTATTGCCGCCGGATTGGGGCGGAACGCATGAAACTTTGGTGATGAACTTTGGGGAATAAGCCGCTTTTTAAATATTTTTGTTAGCCTACTGAACTGCGTGCGTGGCTACGCCAAACACCCTACCGATGAAGATTTAACGTTCGCTATGCTTTAAAGTGTAGGGTGTCGCGCACGCATTACTTGAGGAACTGCGATTCATATACTAAGGCCGTCTGAAAACGAACTGCACAGGTTTCTCTGAAACATCTTATCTCCCTCACTCCCCAGCACCTAGACCTAATGAAAACAATGATTTATATTGTTAATATAACATCAAAACAAAACAGCATTCCCAAATATCCACACACCCAAACTAAAAAATTTCTGTTGAATTGGCTTGAAGCAACCTTTAACTGTGAGGGAGAAGCAAATGGAGAACTATCTTCCGGAAAATGCGAAAACCGGTATCGTGCCGTCGATTAGAAATATACAGGTGGGGTCGGTCGATATTTTGGGAAACACGGTTGTGAATGTGCTGGCGATGCACAACGAGTATGTGATTTATGAAATCGACAGCCCGAATATTCAAAACCGAATCAAGCTCTTTATCGACGGGCATACGGATGAATCTGAAAAAATCATTCGAGATAGGTTCAATAAGGTGCGGTGCGATTATATTCTCGCAAAAGGTATTCTTTCACGTTCGATTAATTTCGAAACCAACAAGCAGCGGATTGCTCATGCGTTGGCGATGTGTTTGAACAATGATGATGCAGACAACGTCAACCTCTTCCCCCGTCTGATTGATGCGATTCACGACGAGCAGAATCTTATTTTGAAAAACCGGCTGCTTTATCTGCTGCCAAACATTATTTCGATTTGTTTGTGCGTGTTGTTTAAGGTGGCGTCGGAAGTGTTTCCGTTTGGAAAAGATTATGCTTTTCTGCAAAACTTTTGGGACATTCTGCCGTTTATTTTCGCCATTCTGCTCGGCAACAGCACGGGGGTGTTGATTAACTCTAAGAATTTGAGTTTTCAGGAATTTGAGAGAAGGCATTGCTATTTTCTGATTGGTTTGGAGCGTTTGTTTTTAGCCTTTTTCACGGGCAGCATTACTTATATTTTGATTAAGTCCAACCTGATCAGCTCGGTGATTTTGTCGGAAGACAATCCGTGGTCGCTTATGCTGATTTTGATTATTGCGGGCTATTCGGAAAGTTTTATTCCGAGCATTTTAACGAAATCGGAATCTGCGATTTTAACTTCTACGCCTTATAAATAAGCGTTGCTCATGAAAGAGGCCGTCTGAAACTGTTCAGACGGCCTCTTCAATTAAGCATCCGCAAGATTCATTAAAATCCATTTTCCATCATGATTTGCCCCGGAATGCGGTTGCGGTGCATGGCGAAACCCATGTCTAGCAAGGCTTGGAAAGTGTCTTTCACCATAGCGGGGTTGCCGCAGATCATGAAGCGGGTGTCGGCGGGGGTGAACTGGATATCGAATGCTGCGGCGAGTTCGCCGTTTTTTAACAGTTCGGGCAGGCGTTTGCCGAGTGTGCCGTCGGTGGTTTCGCGGGTTACGACGGGAACGAAATGCAGTTTGTGGAAATGCTCTTCAATCAGCGGGTGTTCGGCAAGGGCGGCAATGCGGTCGTTGAAAATCAATTCGTCGGCATAAGATACTGAATGGGCAAGGGCGAGGCGGTCGAAACGCTGCCAAATTTCGGGCTGTTCCAAAATGGATAAAAACGGTGCGATGCCGGAGCCGGTGCAGAGCATCACCAAATCTTTGCCGTCGGGGAAACGCTCGGGCAGCAGAAAGCCGGTGGCGTTTTTGTCGAGCAACACGGTATCGCCTTCTTTCATTTCTGCCAATTTAGCCGACATGGGGCCGCCTTCGATCAATACGGCGAAGTATTCAAGGGTGTCGGCGTATTCGGCGGAAACAACGGAATAGGCACGCCAGATAAAGCCTTCGCCGTCACGAAAGCCCAGCCGTGAAAATTGACCTGCGGAAAAGCGGTAGGCTTCGGGGCGGGTGATGGCGAATGTCATTAATTTGGGTGTGTGGTGCTTGATCCATAATACGGTTTCTTCCGTATATTTGGCTTCGGGTGATGCGGCCATGGTGTTTCCGATGTTTCAAATGTTTTCAGACGGCCTGAATTATACCTAAAGGCCGTCTGAAACCATACTGCTTTGCCAAAGTGTGCAAATTAGCCCCGTGTTGCTGCGATTCGGGTAAAATGCGGGCTTTTGATTCCCGTGCATTACACACACATGACCACTCAGAAAACTTCTAAAATGAAATATTGGCTGCTGGTTGCGGCAGCCATCGTGCTCGACCAAATAACCAAAGTTGCCGTGTTGCAAAATTTTGAGTTTGCCGAACGCCTGAACGTGATTCCGCATATTTTTGATTTAACGCTGGTATTCAACACCGGCGCGGCGTTCAGCTTTTTGGCGGACGCAGGCGGCTGGCAGAAATACTTTTTCTTGGGGCTGGCCGTGGTCATCAGCTTCTACCTTGCCCGCGGGATTGTGAAAGACGATTTCGGCAAATGGGGCAAGCTCGGGGCGGCTATGGTGATCGGCGGTGCTGTCGGCAACGTTATCGACCGCCTGATTCACGGCCATGTGGTTGATTTTCTGTTGGTTTACTGGCAAAACTGGTATTATCCCGCGTTCAATGTGGCCGACAGCTTTATCTGCGTGGGCGCCGCATTGCTGATACTCGACGGCTTCAAACACAAAAAAGCCGGCGATAAAGAAGAAAAAGCCGCTAAGGCCGTCTGAACATTATTGTGAAACAAACACCATCATGACGAAAAAAACCATTATTTTGGCCAACCCCCGCGGCTTTTGCGCGGGCGTTGACCGTGCCATCAGCATTGTAGAGCGCGCGCTGGAAGAGTTCGGCGCGCCGATTTATGTGCGCCATGAAGTCGTTCACAACAAATTCGTGGTGGACAATCTGCGCGAAAAAGGCGCGGTGTTCATCGAAGACCTTGCCGACGTGCCGGAAGGCGCAACGCTGATTTATTCCGCCCACGGCGTATCGAAAGCCGTGCAGGATGAAGCGGTTGAGCGCGGTTTTCAGGTGTTTGACGCCACCTGCCCGCTGGTTACGAAAGTGCATAAAGAAGTGGCGCGTTTGGATAGCCAAGGCTATCAGATCATCATGATCGGCCATGCCGGCCACCCCGAAGTGGAAGGCACGATGGGACAGCTGCCCGAAGGCAGTATGCTGCTGGTGGAAACGGTGGACGACGTTGCCAAGCTCGAAGTGCGCGATGCCGAAAAGCTCGCCCATGTGAGCCAAACCACTCTATCGGTGGACGAAACCCGCGACATCATCGAAGCCTTGCAAGCGCGTTTTCCGCACATCCGCAGCCCGCACAAAGAAGACATCTGCTATGCCACCACCAACCGCCAAGAAGCGGTAAAAGATTTGGCGGCAGAATGCGATATCGTGATTGTGGTCGGCTCGCCCAACTCGTCCAACAGCAACCGCTTGCGCGAAGTGGCCGCCCTGCGCGGCGTCGATGCCTATATGGTGGACAACGCAGGCTACTTGCAGCGCGAATGGTTTGAAGGCAAAAACAAAGTAGGCGTAACCGCCGGAGCATCCGCACCCGAAGTATTGGTTCAGGAAGTGATTGCCGCCATTCAAAGCTGGGGGCACGACACCGTCCGCGAGGGCGAAGGCGTGGAAGAAAGCATTGTGTTTGTTTTGCCCAAGGCTTTGAGAAAAGAGTAAGCCGTTTGCTCTGTGAATTTAAAACAGCGTAGCGCACATCCTGCCCTACGCTGTTTTTAATCGTTTGAGTTGTTTGAAGCCGTCTGAAAAACCGCCAAACGGGTTTCAGACGGCCTCAAACCTTGGCATAAGTCAGCCGCCATTCCGAGATATTCATACCCAAGAAAACCGTAGGGGCGGATATGCAATCCGCCCCTACGAAATCTGTTTGCGGCTTGAAAAAATTTAGCCCCCAAACCCGCTTTGCGAAGTTCGCACAATTCGCTTTCAGACGGCCTCAAGCAATTTTCATTTTATTCAAAGATACAAACCGCTTTTACTCCCGCATCTCAAGCCTTGCGCCTTGCCGCCATCTTCCGCCCTATCTCCGCCAATGCCTGCTGCGGAATCTGCCTGCCCATTTCAAACAACGGTTCTTCCAAAACCAAATGGGCTTCGTAGGCGGCGCAAAAACGCTGAAGCACCACTTCGTCCACGCGATAGGCGCAGTCGGCCTGCAAACGGGCAAATTCTTGCTCTACCGCCGCCCAATTTTCATGCAGGCTTTCGTGCTGGCGTAACAATTCGTTAATATTTTCCTGCGCCTGCGGGCAATATTGCAGCAACAGCGGGAAAAAATCGCTTTCTTCATCTTCATGATGCAGCGGCGCGGCCACATTGAAATATTGGCTGATCTGTTTCACCGCCTGCAACACGGTATCGTTGCGTCCGTGCTGCGCCATGTATTCGGGCAAAACGTCGAGCTGGCTGCAAAAACGCCGCACTTTGCCGTGGCAGGCATAAAGCATCTCGATCGGTTCGGCAAACGTCACGCTGCGCGTATCGAAAAGGTTCATATTTCTTCCTTTCATCTGCCCGCATCATAAACCTTTCAAGGCCAAATGTTTAGACTCCGTTCAGAGAATAGACACCCGCACGGTTTTATGCCTGCCGCCCGCCGCACGACAGGGCATTTTGCGCTACAATACGCGCTCGAAACGAATCTTGAAGAAGCAGCATGAAAGAACACAAAGCCCGAAAACGGTTCGGGCAAAATTTTTTACAAGACACGCGCATCATCCGCGACATCGTTAATGCCGTGCGCCCTCAGCCCGATGATACGGTGATCGAAATCGGCCCCGGCTTGGCGGCGATTACCGAGCCTTTGGCGCAGAAACTCAACCGCCTGCATGTGATTGAAATCGACCGCGATATTGTAGGCCGTCTGAAAACCCTGCCTTTTGCCGACAAGCTCGTGATTCACGAAGGCGACGTATTGCAGTTTGATTTCAACAGCGTGCCGGGCAAGAAAAAAATCGTCGGCAACCTGCCCTACAATATTTCCACGCCGCTGCTGTTCCGCCTGAGCGAAGTGGCCGACGACGTGATCGACATGCACTTTATGCTGCAAAAAGAAGTGGTCGAGCGCATGGTGGCCGAGCCGAAAACCAATGACTACGGCCGCTTGGGCGTGATGCTGCAATATTTTTTCGATATGGAAATGCTGATCGACGTGCCGCCCGAATCGTTCGACCCCGCGCCGAAAGTCGATTCCGCCGTGGTGCGCATGATTCCGGTGAAACACCGCATCGGCAAAGCCGAAAATTTCGAGCATTTCTCCAAGCTGGTTAAAGCCGCGTTCCACCAGCGCCGCAAAACCATACGCAACAATCTGAAAGACATTGCCACCGATGAAGATTTTCAGGCCGTCGGCATCAACCCGCAAGACCGCGCCGAACACATCGCGCCCGAGCTTTATGTGGCATTGAGCAACCATCTTTCAGCCAAGGCCGTCTGAACACACTGGATTAACAACATAATGATTAAATTTATCAACGTACACAAACATTTCAAAGACTTGCACGTTATCAACGGCGTGAATCTGGAAATCAAAAAAGGTGAAGTGGTGGTGGTTTGCGGCCCTTCGGGCAGCGGCAAATCGACTCTTATCCGCACCGTCAACCAACTCGAAACGATTGAAAGCGGCGAAATCTGGGTGGACGGCATGAACGTGGCCGACCCGAAAACCGACTTGAACAAAGTGCGCGAAGAAGTGGGCTTTGTGTTTCAAAACTTCAACCTGTATCCGCACCTTACCGTGTTGGAAAACATCATTCTTTCGCCGATGAAAGTGAAAAAGCAGAGCCGTGCCCAAGCAGAGAAAAAAGCCGTCGAACTGCTTGAGCGCGTGGGCTTGGCGCACAAAAAAGATGCCATGCCCGGCCAACTTTCGGGCGGCCAACAGCAGCGCGTAGCCATTGCCCGCGGCTTGGCGATGGAGCCGCGCGTGATGCTGTTTGACGAACCCACTTCCGCCCTCGACCCCGAAATGGTGGGCGAAGTGTTGCGCGTGATGAAAGACTTGGCCAACAGCGGCATGACCATGATGTGCGTTACCCACGAAATGGGCTTTGCCCGCGAAGTGGCCGACCGCGTGATTTTTGTCGATCACGGGCAGATTATCGAAGAAGGAACGCCCGAAGATTTTTTCAAAAACCCCAAACACGAACGCGCCAAGCAATTTTTAAAACAGGTTGAGATGAAATAACAACGGATCATGTGCTTTTTCAGACGGCCTGCGGCAACAGGCTTGAGGCCGTCTGAACATTGGCTGTAAGAATCGGCACTTTTATCCGTCTGCTGGTATATGGCGGCTGCGGCCGCAATCATCCGATCAGCAACCTGTAAGACACGATATGAAAAAACTACTTTACTTCTTCGCTGCATGGCTGTGCCTCTCAAGCAGCGTGTTCGCCCAAGTGGACGCTTCCAAGCTGCTCCCGCCCGAGCAGGCGTTTATTCCGCAGGTTAACGTAACCGATGCGGGCATCAACGTGCAGTTTGCCGTAGCCGAAGGCTACTATCTCTACCAATCGAAAATCATGGCCGAAACCGATCCCGAAGGTTTGCTAGCCAACCCGCAGTTCAGCCGCGGCGAAGAGAAGGAAGACGAATTCTTCGGCAAACAAACGGTTTACCACCATGCCGCCCAAGTTAACTGGCCTTACACCAAACCGCAGAACAACTACCGGCTTACCGTCAAATACCAAGGTTGCGCCGAAGTAGGCGTGTGCTATCCCCCTACCGAAACCTCGTTCGACATCAAAGGCAGCGGCCTCTACCAAGCCGACGCCATGCCGCAGGAAGGGAAAAACCCCTTTCTGCAACCGATGCCTGCTTCAGACGGCCCGGTTAGCGCTCCGGCAAAAAGCAGCACCGAAACCAACCGTTTCAAACTTTCTTGGGATACTCTGGGCGCCAATTTATTGGCGTTTTTTGTCGCCGGACTGGGTTTGAGCTTTACCGCCTGCATGTATCCGCTGCTGCCGATTGTATCGAGCATTGTCGTGGGCGATAAAAACGCCTCTAAAGGCCGCGCATTCGCACTGTCTATGGTTTATGTGCAGGGTTTGGCACTCACCTACACTTTGGTGGGCGTGATTGCAGGGCTGACCGGCGCGCTGCTTACCGTATGGCTGCAACAGCCTTGGGTGGTGCTGGCCGCCGCTGCCGTGATGGTGGTGCTGGCCTTATCGATGTTCGGCGTATTCAACCTCCAACTGCCCGCCTCCGTGCAGGGTTATTTCCAAAACCAAAGCAATAAATTAAGCGGCGGCAGAATCGCATCGGTATTTGTGATGGGTATGCTTTCCGCGCTGATTGTCGGCCCCTGCGTCGCTCCTCCGCTGGCTTTCGCGCTCGGCTATATCGGCCAAACCGGCGACGCGGCTTTGGGCGGTATCGCACTTTACGCTCTGGCCTTGGGTACGGGCGTTCCACTGATTGCCATCGGCACGTTCGGCGGCCATATCCTGCCCCGCGCCGGCGGCTGGATGAACGGCATCAAATATGCTTTCGGCTTTATTCTGCTTGCCGTAGCCGTTTATTTGGCCACGCCGTTTATTCCCTATCTGCTGGTAATTGCACTTTATACCTTGCTGATGATTATTCCCGCCGGCCTGCTTTTAGCCGGAATGCGCAAACAGTCGGGCCGTCTGAAAACCTTCTCGCTCGTTTTAGGCTCGCTGTTATTGGCCGGCGGCTCTTGGTTTGCTTATCAGAGCGCCAACCAACAAAGCACCGCCCTACACCGCTTCCTGACATTGGCTCCCCCTTCCACCGACACCGCCGCCGGTGCGCACGGGCTTATTTACACCGATGTGGGCGAACTGAAAACCGCCATGCAGGCAGCCTTACAGCAAAACCCCGGCAAACCCGTGCTGCTCGATTTTTATGCCGATTGGTGTATTTCATGTAAAGAAATGGCGGCCTACACACTTAACCAACCCGAAGTGCAACAAACCGTCGATATGAACCGCTTCTTCCAAATCGACGTAACCGCCAACACCACCGAACATCAGGCTCTGTTGAAAGAATACGGCCTGTTCGGCCCGCCGGGTATTTTCGTGATCCGTGCCGACGGCAGCCGCAGCGAAGCCCTGTTGGGTTTTGTCAAACCCGACGCCTTCATCCGCTGGTATCAGGAAAACCAATAAGCCGGATTTTTAGAATACTCTCTTAACACTACCAGTAAATACACAGAGGCCGTCTGAAAAATATTTCAGACGGCCTGAGACCTTTGCAAAACCCTCAGATGTGGATGCAGTTCAAGGCGTAGCAGCACAGCGAGTGCAGACATATCATACAGATAGGCAAACGAGCGAGCAGCGCACAACGCAGAAATGCGCCGCAGATGGGGGTTTTGCAAAGGTCTCGGCCTCTGTGTATGGTCAATCCAAGCCGGCTTAAGCGCCTTGCTCCGCCATCACTTTCTGCACGGCAGGATCTTGCTCCATACGCGCCATCAATGCGGCTACATTCGGATATTCCTTCCACGACTTAGGCGTGTATTCCGTCCAGCGCGACATAACGAAAGCGTAAGCATCGGCAACGCTGCGTTTGCCTTGGTAAACATGGCCGTTGCCTGCGGCAATCAGTTTGTCCAAATGCTGCATGGCGCGGTCGATACGGGCAAAAGCCGCTTCTTTCACTTTTTCAAGAGCTTCTTCGCTTTCATCCGTGATGTAGCGTTGCGGGAAGAACAGCGGCCAGAAAGAAGGATGCAGGTCGCTGGCCAAAAACGAAAGGGTTTCGTTCATCTCAAATTCGTTGACCAGACCTTCGTTGGCGCCGATACCGGCTTCCGGATACAGGCCGACAATGTATTTCAAAATAGCCGGAGCTTGGGTCAAGGCACGTTTACCGCCGATATCGAGAGCAGGCACCGCACCCAAAGGGTTAATGCGCTTATATTCTTCGGAAGCATAATCAGCGCGGACGGGCTCATAATCGGCACCTGCCCATTCGAGGGCAATCCAACAGGCCAAAGCACAAGTGCCGGGAGCATAATAGAGTTTCATAAATTTATCCTTTCTTGATCGGAATATGCCCGCAAGCGGGCGGGATACGGAATTATATAGCAAATGAACCCGATTTTTACTACGGTATTAATACAATTTCTCATTTTGGGAGCAATGTTATTGAAATCAAAAGCGAGGCCGTCTGAAATTGATTTTTCAGACGGCCTATCGGTTATATCATCGCTTCTTATTTGGCAGTTTGCTTGGTGTAGCTGGTAATCAGATTGCGGTAGTCCGGAATGTAGTTACCGAACAAAGTACCCAACCCTTCAATATCGTTACGCCAATCGCGGTGAAGCTCTGCCGCAACGTTAAACCAGTTCATCAACTGCACACCGGCAGCACTCATGCGGTCCCACGCGGCATCACGGGTTATTTGATTGAACGTTCCCGACGCATCGGTTACGACAAATACATCGTAGCCTTCTTCAATGGCAGACAAAGCTGGAAACGCCACACACACTTCAGTTACTACGCCGGCGATAATCAGTTGTTTCTTGCCGGTTGCTTTTACCGCATTAACAAAATCTTCGTTGTCCCAAGCATTGATTTGGCCGGGGCGGGCAATATACGGGGCATCCGGAAACTTCTCTACCAACTCGGGCGCAAGCGGACCGTTCGGGCCGTCTTCAAAACTGGTGGTCAAAATAGTGGGCAAACCGAAGTATTTTGCCAAATCGGCAGTAGCCAATACATTGTTTTGGAACTTATCGGGGTCGATATCGCGCACCAAAGACATCAGCCCGGCTTGATGATCAATCAGCAGCATGGCCGCATCGTTTTTGTCTAAGCGGATATAAGGTTTTTTATTCGCCATTTCAGGTTTCCTTTTCAATTTGTTTATTTAGATGAATATTTTCAGACGGCCTTACCAATACGGCATCTCAACCGTCCGAACAATCGAACTACTCGATGGAAAACTTAAACACATTCGGAATCCAACCGCCAATATCCGATGCCACCATTAAAACCGGCAACCGAACATTATTCCTAATGCTTTCAAACAGTTTTCAAAACGTCTTGTTGACAGCAGCCATTATAAACAGACATAATTTTGCAACAAGATACGAAATTAAAACTTTAAGTTGCAAAAATAGAACGATGGGTAATATAGATTTAAACGACATCCGCCTGTTTGTAGCAGTTGTACAGGCAGGCAGTTTCAGCAAAGCGGCAGAGCTGCTCAACACCCCCAAATCACGCCTGAGCCGCCGCATCAGCCGCTTGGAGGCAGATTTGGGTACCGCTTTGATGGACAGAAGCAAGCGCGGCGTGTTGCTTAATGAAGTGGGCGAACAGTTTTATCTGCGCGCGCAAGAAATGATGCAGGCCGCACAAACCGCCGTAAACAGCGTGCAAGGTAAACTCGACATTCCCGGCGGACTGCTGCGGATGTCGGTATCTACCGAAATCGGACGCGGTTTTCTGATGCTGCATCTGGCCGAATACATGCGCCGTTATCCCGACGTGATGCTGGAAGTGGAAATCAATAATAAAAAAATCAATATGATTCAAGACGGCTTCGACATCGCTTTCCGGCTCGGCCTACCTGAAGGCGACAATATCGTCGCCCGCAAACTCACCGATATCGAGTTGGGGCTGTTTGCCACAGAAAGCTACCTCCAACGCGCCGGCCGCCCCCAAAGCCCACACGAATTGCACAGCCATGCGCTGCTGAACAAATACGACGGCCCCGAATGGCGGTTTTACTCCAAACAACACAGCGTCAACATACAAAGCAGCAATAAACTGAGCAGCAACGATGCCAACCTGCTCGGCCAAATGGTTTCCGACGGTGCAGGCATCGCGCTACTGCCCTGTTTCGACAACATGCTGCGGCAAGACTGGATCCGACTGCTGCCCGAGTGGGAAGTAGAAAAAATGCCGCTTTACCTTGTATATTACAAAAACCGCGGCTCGATACCGACCATCCGCAGCATGGTGGATTTTCTGCTGGAAAAATTCGGCCATAAATAAATACCGTTTTTTAGCCGACGGAACGCGAGCGGCAGACTTGTTTCTGAGATATATAGTCAATCAACTTAAACATAGTGCATACGTCATACTCGGACTTGACCCGATCATCTCTTGAATTTGCTGAAACTCAAATTACTCGGGTGAAGCCCGAGTATGACGTTTTTTTATTAAACTTAAGTGGTTCGACTATATAGCGTAAATTCAAACGAATCCCATTTCTCTGCCAAACGCAATACTCATCCTTTTACTGATCAAGCTAAGAAATGCCCATAGAAATCCCCTAAATATCCGGATAGGAAATTTAGGGGCGTTTTATAAAGTTCCCGACCTGATGCTTCTGTCGAAACGTTTTTTTCAGACGGCCTCCGCTATCGGCCGCCTATCCGTCGTTTCACCCGTTTCTCCATAAACCGGCACAAAGCTCCCGCGGTGCCAACCACCGCAACCATACGGAAAACATGAAATGCCGTAACCACCGGAACACCGAGTTGCAATACTTTTGCAGTAATCGTCATTTCCGCAACCCCACCGGGCGACAAGCCCAAGCCCAATGTCGGTAGGGGAATGCCACTAACTTTGGCCAAAACATAAGTTGCTGATGCCGTGAGGGCCAGCGATATGCTTACGCTAACGGCCACTACGCTTAATAAACGCGGGGCGCTTTTGAAAAAGCCCGGTGAAAATTTGTTCCCCAACGCCCAGCCGATCAATAATTGCCCGATTTTAGAAATCACAGGCGGTATGGCGGATAAGTGGATGTCGGAAACGGTCAACAATATTGCTGCCAAAAGAGGGCCGAACGTCCACGGATTCGACCATCTTCGCCACTCGAAAAATCGTGCAAACATATAAGCCAAACCAAAGAGCAATATCAAGCCGCCCCAATGTATTTGCGTGTTTTGCTGCAATACGCTGTTATCAATGTTTTGATAGCCCATGTATTGATAAAAAAACGGCACGATGGTCACAATCATTAGCACGCGCAGCGAATGCGCGGATACGACTTTGTCGATTTGTGCGCCTTTCTGATCGGCCATATTCGCCATTTCACTGGCTCCGCCCATGGCCGAAGCGAACCAAGCAGTTACAAAATCCACGCGGGCAAAACGATAAAGCAGCAAACTGCCAAGCACACCCAGACTAACGGAAAACACCATACCGAAAAGCAGCCAAGGCCAATATTTGAGCAACAAACTGACCATATCGGGCGTGAAATAAAGGCCCAAAGAAATCCCAATAATCGTTAAACCTACTTTACGGCACAGCCCCGGTGCTTTTACAGGTAAGCCGTTCAAGCTCAACACAGCGGTTGCCAACAACGAACCCAGCAGCCACGGAATCGGCAGTCCGATGGCATTGGCGGCTAATGCGCCGGCAAGCGCAGCGGCAAAACCGATTAAATACTTGGTTAACGTGTTCATTTGGGCATTCCCTATTGCATCAAAGCAATTCAGTAACTTACAGACAATGTATAACAAAAAACTGCATATGGTACATATTCTTAATGAAACCATATGCAGTTTGCCATCATATCGCTATCAGCCGTGCGTTAAGCAGCTTTACGGCGGCGCAACCAACGGTATATCGGCAGCAGCACCATAAACACAGACAAAGTCCACAAAGCCTGCACAATCACTCCGTTAAACAAAATACCGACATCGCCTTGCGAAATAGACAGTGCCCGGCGTAGGCTCGACTCCATCAATTCACCCAACACATAACCCAAAATCAATGCTGAAAGCGGGAAATTCAGTTTACGCAGGATATAACCGAAAATACCCAAACACACCATCAAAATCAGGTCGAAAGTTGTGCTGTGAATAGCATAAACGCCTACGAAGCTTACCGCCGCAATGGCAGGAATCAGAATGTAATTCGGTACATTCAACAATTTGGCAAAGAAACCCACCAGCGGAATATTGAGTATCAACAAAATCACGTTGCCGATAAACAAAGAGGCTATCAATCCCCACACAATATCGGGCTGTTCGCTAAACAGCTGCGGGCCGGGCGTGATGTTGTAAAGCGTGAGCGCACCCATCATCACGGCGGTGGTGCCGGAGCCGGGCACGCCCAAAGTCAGCATAGGAATGAACGAACCGCAGGCAGAGGCATTGTTGGCGGCTTCGGGGGCTGCAATACCGCGCAAATCGCCATTACCAAAATTGCCTTCTTTGCCGGCAATTTTTTTCTCGTTGGTATAAGACATCGCACTGGCAATCGTAGCACCCGCTCCCGGCAGAATACCGATAAAGAAGCCGGCTACACCACTTCGCACAATCGCACCCAAACTGAACAGCAGTTCTTTCAAGTTAAACAACGTGCGCTTTCCCTGCTCCAACGCTTTTTGGCCTTTTTCCGTATGCTCCAGCATGATCAGAATTTCGCTGACGCTGAAAAAGCCGATAACGATGGTGGTGAACTGAATGCCGTCCGACAAATTAACCGAATCAAAAGTAAAACGGTACACACCGGTTACGGCATCTACCCCCACCATCGCCAAACCCAAACCGATCAGCGCGGCCACTCCGGTTTTTATCGGTTGGTCGCTAACCAATCCGCTCAAGCAGGTAATGGCAAACACCATCAGCACGAAATATTCTGCGGGGCCGAATGCAATCGCCCAATGTGCCAGCAAAGGCGCAAACAAAACCACGCCGATGGTGGCAATCAGACTGCCAGTAAACGAGCTGGCTGCCGATAAAGACAAAGCAATGCCCGCCTTGCCCTGTTTGGCCAACGGATAACCGTCAAGCGTTGACATAATGGCCGCCGCATCACCCGGCACATTGAGCAAAATGGCCGAAATCCGCCCGCCGTACTCACAACCCAGATAAACGGCCGCTAGCAAAATCAAAGCCGAATCCGCCGGCAATCCCAAAGCGAAAGCAAAAGGCAGCAGCAAGGCCACACCGTTAATCGGCCCCAAGCCGGGCAACATGCCGACAATGGTGCCGATAAAAGCACCTATAAACGCCAGCAACAGGTTTTTCGGCATCAAGGCCACCTGAAAACCCGACATCAAATATTCTAAAGTTTCCATTTATATACCTCCGCCATGATCAACCGAAAAAGCCCAACGGCAGCGGCACATCAAGCAACGAATTGAACAATAAATACAAAAGCCCGCCCAATACCGCACCGGATATAACGCAATGCAGGGTTTTGCCGCCAAACAGCTTGCCCACGCCGAAAGCCATCAAAGCCGTAGCAATCGGAAAGCCCAAGATTTCAAACAAAACCGCATAAGTGCCCAAAAAGGCGATACATAAACCGACTTTTTTCAAAATAGCGGGCGTGTAACCCAAATCAATATATTCGCCGCGCGGCCGCACAATCAAAAATACACAACACAAACCCAGCAGCGAAAGAATCAGCACAGGGTAAGGGCGCGGCCCTAAAGGATCATAAGCAATCGGTGCCGTATAACCCCATGCCAGATAAAGCAGGCCAAGCACTGCCAACAACAATGCTCCGGCAAACAAACGTTCTATTTTCATACGCCAAACTCCGTCGAAAATCCGTCAACAGTATTCTTTAATCAATCACAATCCGGCACAACCATAATAAAAACCGGCAACCGCAGTTGCCGTTTTTATCATTTCAAGTTTTATCAAGCACTTGAAAACCGTTCAAACCGATATTGGTATTGCTCCAAATTATTTGATCAACTCGAATTCTCTAGACAAAGCACGCATTTCTTCAGTGTTCTTTTCCACATATTGCGCCAGCTCGTCGCCCGTCAATTGGAACGGCAGCAAATCACGTTGGGCACGCAATTCTGCGAACTTCGGATCTTTCAGCATGGCATCGAAATGGGTTTTCCACCATTGGAAAGCTTCCTCGCTCACCTTCGGCCCCATATAATAGCCGCGGATTACCGGCCATTCCACATCATAGCCCTGCTCTTTTGCCGTAGGAATGTCTTTCAGACGGCCTTCCAATCTGTTCGGCGCAAATACCGCCAAAACGCGTACTTTGCCGGATTCGATGTGCGGCCCCATCTCTGCAATGCCCGCACTTACCACGCTGATATGATTGCCCAAAACAGCCGTAACCGCTTCGCCGCCGCCCTCAAGCGCCACATAAGTCATGTCTTTCGGCTTGATGCCGGCAGCTTTGGCTACCATCGCAGTTTGCAGCCAATCCTGTCCGCCCACGCTGCCGCCCGCGCCAAAACTGATGGATTTAGGATCTTTTTTCAAAGCATCTACCAAATCCTGCAAATTTTTCAAAGGCGAATCGGCATTCACGGCAACCATACCGTAATCGGTGCCGACCGCCGCCAGCCAGCGCACGTCTTTTTCTGAATATTGCCCGAACTTGCCTTGAGCCAGATTCAGCAGCGAACCGGTAGAAAATGCCACAATCGCATCGTTATTTGCAGAATCGTTGGCAACGATTTTGTTATACGCCACCGCACCCACACCTCCCGGCATATAAGTTACGCGCATCGGTTTATCCAATTGACCGGTATCTTTCAAACCGCTTTGCGCCAGTTTACAGGTCAAATCAAAGCCGCCGCCCGGTTTGGCCGGTGCGATACATTCAGGCTTAGACGGAGCACCCGCTTCTGCTTTATCTTTATTACATGCGCTCAATGACAATGCCGCTGCAACTGCCAAACTTAAGTAGGTATATTTTTTTAATTGCATATCGATTTCTCCAACAGAGGTATGTGTAAAAAGACTCGCAAGCGCTTATTCACAGCGGTTCAAGCGTGATAAAGCTCCCCGCAAGTCTCCGGCGAAAAAATTAAATGAGAATCGAAGTCTTGTCAAATTTATTTAATTTTTTGTGAAGTTTTATATTTCGCTTTAAAAATCATTAGCATATTAGATTTATTTCTACTGCCTTACTTACCTCCACCACCCCGAAATTTCATAATAAAAAAATCCATATAAAAAACAACAACAAACTCTTACTCTAAGCCTGTTTTCAGAAAACGCGCTCATTTCATAAAGACTGAGACCTTTGCAAAACCCTACGCCAACAAACAGCCGGAACATGCTTCATCATGTTCCGGCTGTTTTTGCGTAAGAAAGTAGACAAGCTACCCCTGAAATCCCCTTAAAGTGCCTCATTATGAGGCACTGCCTGCCTGTTCAGGCAGCAACAGGCACACCTATCCTGTTGGCCGCCTTCAACAGGTTCACACACATCGCCTTCAGGTGGCTTTGCGCCCTCACTTTGCCCAACCCGAAATAGGCTGACCGGCCATAGCGGAATTTGCGGTGCAACGTACCAAAGCTTTGTTCCACCACATAGCGCACTTTCGCCAGCCGGCCGTTGCGGATTTTCTGCTCTTGGCTTAACGGGCAGCCACGGTGTGCTTTTTGCATGATGCCGTCTTTCAAGCCGCACGCTGCCAAATGTTGTCGGTTCTCCCGGCTGTCGTAGCCTTTATCCGCATAGACGGTGCTGCCTTCTGCGATGTCTGCCGGTAATGGCAGCAGGTGTTTGCACTCATGAGCATTGGCCGGGGTGATGTGCAGTTTCTCGATATAGCCGTCCGCATCGGTGCGGGTGTGTTGTTTGTAGCCCGGATGGAAGCGGCCGTCTTTTTTGATCCATCTGGCATCCGGGTCTTTGCTGGGGGTGGTTTCGCCACAGACAACGCCTTCGTCATCCACTTCTATGGCCTGACGCTGTTTGCCGCCGGCCGTCTGAATAATGGTGGCGTCAACGATGGCGGCGGATGCTTTTTCTACTTTTAAGCCCTTGTCAGTCAGTTGGCGGTTAATCAGATCCAGTAGTTCGGCCAGGGTGTTGTCTTGTGCCAGCCGGTTGCGGAAACGGCAAAGGGTGCTGTGGTCGGGAATGCAAAAGTCGTCAAAGCGGCAGAAGAGTTGGAAATCGATACGGGTGATGAGGCTGAGACCTTTGTAGCATCAATTATGTTTTACTCATGAACATTTTGCTAATTCGCAAAAGCAAATAGTTGGTCATAACGATGCTTATTTTTTCATAAGGTTGGTTACGGTTGCTAGAGTGTTGGTGTGCCATGAATACAGCTTTCTCTGGCAAAGATCTAATAACCAGACTAAGGTAAGAATGGTATTTGATTTACCAAGACAACCATACCGAAGTGCCTGACATATTGATAGGTAAATAACTACAGATGAGAAAAGCCGGTAATGTTCACCGGCTTTTTATTGGGCACACAATATGGTACATAAAATAAATATAACCTAAAATTATCTATTTTAATCATCAGGTTATAATAAAATTTGGCGGAGTAGGAGGGATTCGAACCCTCGATCCAGGTTTTAGCCCAGATGCACCCTTAGCAGGGGTGTGCCTTCAGCCTCTCAGCCACTACTCCACTCAGAGAAGTCGAAAATATAAAGGTTTCAAAAAATACTGTCAACAGTTTAATACCATATGTTTTTTAACTGATTGAAGTATCATCAAATAAAACCCACTACCTTTCAGTAGTGGGTTTGAATGATTCAAACAAAGTGTTACATACGCTCAATCATGGCTTTGCCGAATGCGGAACATGATACTTCATTGGCACCTTCCATCAAGCGGGCAAAGTCGTAGGTTACTTGTTTGTCGCCGATGGCTTTTTCCATAGATTCGATAACCAAATCAGCCGCTTCTTTCCAACCAAGGTGACGCAACATCATTTCGGCCGAGAGAATCAGAGAACCGGGGTTCACTTTGTCTTGGCCGGCGTATTTGGGCGCAGTACCGTGGGTGGCTTCAAATACGGCATATTTGTCTGAAATATTGGCACCCGGCGCGATACCGATACCGCCAACTTGGGCCGCCAGTGCGTCGGAAATGTAGTCGCCGTTCAGGTTCAGAGTAGCGATAACGTCATATTCGGCAGGGCGCAATACGATTTGCTGGAGGAACGCATCGGCAATCGCATCTTTTACGATGATTTCTTTGCCGGTTTTCGGGTTTTTGAATTTGCACCACGGGCCGCCGTCAATCAATTCTGCACCGAATTCTTTTTGAGCCAGTTCGTAACCCCAATCACGGAAACCGCCTTCGGTAAACTTCATGATATTGCCTTTGTGAACCAGCGTTACGCTGTCGCGGTCGTTGTCGATCGCATATTGAATGGCCGCGCGAACCAAACGGGTAGTACCTTCTTTGGAAACGGGCTTGATGCCGATGCCTGATGTTTCAGGGAAGCGGATTTTTTTCACCCCCATTTCGTTTTGCAGGAAATTGATGATTTTTTTAGCATTGTCGCTTTCAGCTTCCCATTCGATGCCGGCGTAGATGTCTTCAGTGTTTTCACGGAAAATCACCATGTCGGTTTTGCTAGGGTCTTTCAGCGGAGAGGGTACGCCGTTGAAGTAGCGCACAGGGCGTACGCATTGGTATAAGTCTAATTCTTGGCGCAAAGCTACGTTTAACGAACGGATGCCGCCGCCTACGGGAGTGGTCATCGGGCCTTTGATAGATACGGAGTATTCTTTCAGGGCTTCCAAGGTTTCTTCGGGCAGCCAAACGTTGTCGCCGTATACGCGGGTGGCTTTTTCACCGGCGTAAACTTCCATCCAATGGATTTTTTTCTCACCACCATAAGCTTTTTCAACGGCAGCATCAATCACGGCTTTCATAACCGGGGTAATGTCTACACCGATGCCGTCGCCTTCGATAAAGGGAATAATCGGATTGTTGGGAATGGCTTGGCCGGGAATGATTTTTTGGCCTTCTGCGGGTACTTTGATATGACTCATGGTGTCTCCTGTTCTGTGGATACTTTTTTCTTTGCGGTTGAAAGGAGGTTTACTTGATTTGCTTTTCGTAAACAGTTTCTAACGCATAATGCCTGCCGATTATGCTTGATTTTTAATGATTACGCTAGTGTTAAGGTAATACTGTCGGAAGGGTTTCTGCGAAAAAAGAATGAGGCCGTCTGAAAATGTGCCATTGCAGATCAGCAGAATAAACGTGAGTAAAAGTGTCAGCTTTAAAAACAAATAACCCGCTGATAAATCAGCGGGTTTTAACATCTGGCGGAGGCGGTGAGATTCGAACTCACGGAGGGCTATCAACCCTCGACGGTTTTCAAGACCGTTGCATTAAACCGCTCTGCCACACCTCCGGTTTTATTGTGTTTCAAGATTGGCGGAAGCGGTGAGATTCGAACTCACGGAGGGCTATCAACCCTCGACGGTTTTCAAGACCGTTGCATTAAACCGCTCTGCCACGCTTCCGTTTCTTGAAAACGGGGATATTATCGGAAATCTGCCGCATTGCCAAGTGTTTTGCTTATATTGCAGATTAGTTTTTTGTTTTTATTTAATTTGTTCTTTGCGCAGGAAAACCCATTCTTTCTCGTTTGATGCGGCGGCATTGAACTTATAGCCTTCGTAATCAAAGTTTTTAAGCTGTTCCGGCTCGGTAAGGGCATGCTCGGCTGCGTAGCGCACCATCAGGCCGCGGGCGCGTTTGGCGTAGAAGCTGATGATTTTGTATTGGCCGTTTTTTTCGTCTTTAAACACGGGGGTAATGATATTGGCGTTTAAATTTTTTGTGTCGACGGCTTTGAAGTATTCCTGCGATGCGAGGTTGATCAAAGTGTCGCTGCCTTTTTCGTCAAGGATTTGATTAAGATTACCGGTGATTTTTCCGCCCCAGAATTCATAAAGGTTTTTGCTGCGCGAATTGGCGAACGGAGTGCCCATTTCCAAACGGTAGGGCTGCATCAGGTCGAGCGGGCGCAATACGCCGTATAAACCGGAAAGCAGGCGCACGTGGTTTTGCAGGTAATCGACGGCGGTTTGGTTTAGCGATGCGGCATTCAAGCCTTCGTATACGTCGCCGTTAAACATATAAACCGCTTGTTTGGCGTTTTCGGGTGTGAACGGGGTGTGCCACGCGCTGTTGCGTTCGGCGTTGAGTAGGGCGATTTTGTCGGAAACGTGCATCAGTTCGGCTAGCTGCTGGGGAGCGAGCAGGCGCAGTTCGGCCATTAGTTTTTCTGCTTCTCCGAGCAGAGCGGGCTGTGTGTGCCGTTGGGTGGGTGAAGGGTCTTTTTCGTTGAGATTCTTGGCGGGTGAAAGTACGAACAGCATGGATGTGCCTTTGAAAATAGGAAATATTTTCTACTTTAGTGTTTGCCTGCGGATTTGGCAAGGTGGGAGAGATTGGGATATTTTATGGCACTTATGCCGTATATCTGCCGTATATCTTGTTTAGGCCGTCTGAAAAATAATTTCGCCGGAAACCATGTTTCCGGCTTTTTAACGGTTATGCTTCAACGTGAAAACAACAGTTGTTGTGCTTGGTTGCCGTTGCAGCGCAACAGGCGGACGGTGCTTCCTTTACCTGTATCCAAACATAAGCCGTTTAAACTGCTGCGGATGGTTTGGCCGTCGCGGTACCAATTTTGATTGGGTTGGCCGGTGCAGCGTACGGCGGTAAGCGCAGAGGTGTTTTTACGGGTTTGGCTTGAACCTGCCTGCAAACACAGTCCGTTAACGCGTATATCGTTACCGGCAACGGCAAAGCGTTGGTTTTTTTCTTGAGTACAGGCCGCGGCGGTGAGTGTGTGTTTCGCGCCGTTGTGTTGAAGGCATTTGCCTTTTGCGGTTTTGATGCGGTAGTCGTAGGCTTCGAGACGTGCTTTGTTGGGATTTTTTTTGGCTACCGGTGTGTTGGCGCAACCGCTTAATAAAACGGCAGAAAGCATCAAAAGGGCTGACAGTTTCATGAAGTTTCCTTTTATTGATGTTGTGAGTACAGGGATTCAGACGGCCTTCATACCTAAACATTACAGAAATACCGCAAATAAACTTAACTTACTGCGTGGTTGCTGTGCCTTAGCAAGTTAAGTTTATTTACTGTAAAAAAGTTTTCGGGCCGTCTGAAAGCATTTAATGGCGACAGCAACGGTATACCGGCTGCACAGGTTGTGCCTCTTGGTAGATAACGGTAGAACCGGGCGGCGCATGAATGGTGATGTTTTTATTAATGGTGGTGTGGTTTTGGGCAGGCAAATCGATTACGGCCGTTGTTCCGTAGGGGGTTTCTGTGTAAATGCAACCGCAGACTATAAACAGGTTTATCACAACAAATGCTTTACGCATATTGATTTCCTTCCAACGGTGTTTATTTCGGGCGAGTGGCTGCCAAATTAACCGAGATGGCTGTTACTTATGTTTGATTTCCCAGCACTGGTGGATTTTTTTGTTGCGGAAATCTTCCGGCACGGAATGCTTGGAAATGTTTTTAACGGCATAGCGTTCTTCAATGCTTTCGTCCAGTTCGAAGCTGCGCAGGTTGTTTGAAAAATACATCAGGCCGTTTGGAGCAAGCAGTTGCATGGCAGCGTTTATCAATTTGACGTGGTCACGCTGGATGTCGAGGATATCGAGCATTTTTTTGCTGTTGGAGAAACTGGGCGGATCCATCACGATTAAATCGAATTGTCTGCCTTCTTGACAGGCAGTCTGAAGATATTGGAAAACATCGGCACGCACGATTCGGTGTGCGGTTTCATCAATATGGTTCAGCTCAAAATTGCGGCGCGCCCAATCCAAATAAGTGTTGGAAAGATCAACGGTTTCGCTGCTTACCGCGCCGCCTGTGGCTGCATACACGGTAAAGCTGCCGGTGTAGGAAAACAGGTTGAGAAAGCGTTTGCCGCCCGCATGCCCGCCTACTTTTTTGCGGGTGTTGCGGTGGTCGAGAAAGAGGCCGGTGTCGAGATATTTGTCGAGATTAACCCAAAATTTTCTGCCGTTTTCATGCACGATAAAATCTTCGCCCTGCTTTCCGGTTTTTTCGTATTGCTGTATGCCCTTTTGACGTTCCCGGCGTTTGAAATGAATGTTGTCTGCACTGAAGCCGGTGGTAAACGAAACGGCTTCCAGCACTTCTGCCAACCATGCTTCGTATTCTTCGGGCTGCATCAGCCAGCCGGTATCGTATTCCTGAAGATGGATTTGGTCGCCGTAAATATCTATTGCAAAGGGAAATTGGGGGATATCGCGGTCATACATGCGCCATGCTTCGATATTGTTGCGGCGCGCCCATTTCAAATAGTGTTTGATGTTTTTACCCAAACGGTTGGCAAATGAAGTGATGTCGGTCATGGAAAATGCTTTCAGACGGCCTCTTATCGTTTAAGAGAAGATAAATAGTGGAAATGAAAAGTAAACATTCATGCAAGCACCGGATACGGTGAATAAGCGGGTGAATGATGATTTTAAATGCGGGCTTTCGGGCGTTATTCTACCTTAAAGCGGCCTGTTTCACTTTTGAAAGAAATCAGTATGAGACCTTTGGTCTCAGCGTGTACAAGTCAAAACGGTGAGCCGTAATCGTTAATCTGCATGTCAGGCTGTGCGTTGACCGAAAACTCCGCCGTTCCTTGCCAAACACAGGCCAACATATGTTTTTCCAATCTCAGCACCCTGCCCTGCCAACCGCCTTCTTGCTTGGCATGCAAATATCTTTGGCCGTCTGAAGCGAACGCATACCCTACTTTCTGCATGTCGGACGGGAAATTCAGGTTTTCCGCTTTGAGCAAAGATTCTTTTAGTGTCCACAGTTCGTAAAAATCTTCACGCTGCCAGCCTCTCTGCGCCAAATACTCCCGCTCTTGCGGAGAAGCCACCCACTCTGCCAATGCCGGAAAATCGCGAAGGCGCATGTATTCTATGTCCACACCGGCACGCTCCACACCGTAGCCGGTTAAAACGGCAGCCGAGCCGTGGCTGTGAGAAAGAGACAACACGGGCAAAACGGCCTGTTGTTTCAAATAACGGCTCACCCGCCAATCGGCACGGCGCGTTAAAGAGGGCGTTTGAATCACGCGCTTTTTATCCTGTTCGTCCAAGCCTTCTTCACGATACAGGCCGGCACAGCGTGGGTCGGCAAGCAAACAGATCAACTTCGGCTCTTCTATTAGCTTTATCATGATTTAAACCTGCCGGAGCAATAGGGTTATAGGCCGTCTGAAAAACAGTTTTCAGACGGCCTCTGCTTAAACCTGTTAAAAGAACCCTTAAGCCGCCCAATGTTTCTTTTTAGACGTTTTGCCGATCCCCGGGTTAAAACTGTTGGTCGGATCGAGCTTGCGGTAAAACTGTTTCAATGCCGGCTTGGCTTCATACAGGTGGCCGACGTTGTGCTCTGCCGGATATTGTGCGCCGCGTTGGTCGAGCAGCTCCAGCATTTGGTGTTCCAAATCCATGCAGTTATGGCCTTTTTTCACGATATAGTCTTGGTGGAACACATGGCACATGAAATGGCCGTAGTAGAGTTTGTGGCTGATTTTACTGTCGATTTCAGACGGCAGCCGTTCAAACCAATCATCATCATTGCGTCGCAGGGCAATATCGAGGGCAACAATATCTTCCACTTCTTGATCGTGAACGGCACGGTAACGCACGGCGGCAGACGCTACTGCGAAACGGTGCAGCATTGCAGCTTGGGTTTCTTCGGGGCTGCATTCAAAATAAGCACCCGATTTTTCAGCAAAATAAGTTTTCAAAAACGCCCGCGCTTCTTCAACACCCTCGCCGCCCATTTTCAAAATCAGATGATGCTCGAAACAGCTGCGGTAGTCGCGTAAAGACTGCGGCAGATGTTCCGGCAGATATTTGCTGATAAATTGCAACGCTTTATCGGAAAAATGCGCCGGCAACAGCTTGAACTTCTTGCCCAATCTATCCACTTTCGCTTTAAAACCGAACAACTTGGGCAGTTGGTGTGTGCCGAATTGTTTAATCACCCAAAACGTGTCTTTGCCGTATTCGGCAGCCATATCAAAAGCATCGCGGTGAATGTATTCGCCGGAAACGGGCAGATTTTTGAAACCGCCCAGCACGGCACGGCGGATGTCGGTGAGCTCGGCAGTATCGTTGGTGCCGATATAGAAAACGGCGGTGTGTTTTTCTAAAGGAAAGGTATCCAAGCGCACGGCAAACACCATCAGCTTGCCCGCACAGCCCGATGCTTCGTAATGGCGGGCAGGGTCGGCGTTGAAACGGGCGGCGGTGGGTTCGTCCACTTGGCGCACATGATTGCAATAAGCATGGTCATGGCCTTTGCCGGCATCGCGGGTGATGTCTTTCTGCTGATAATGGTGGCCTTGCAGATTGGTGAGGATTTCTTCGGGGGTTTCGCCCAAATCAATACCCAGATGATTGATTAAATGCAGCTTTCCCTGTTCGTCTATTTGTGCGAACAACGCCATTTCGGTATAAGCAGGCCCGCGTTGTACCAATGCGCCGCCCGAATTGTTACACACGCCACCCAACACGGATGCGCCGATGCAAGACGAACCGATCACCGAATGCGGTTCGCGCCCCAACGGTTTCAGCAGCAATTCAAGCTGATTCAAAGTAGCGCCCGGCAAACACACAACTTGCTCGTTGTTGTTGATAGGGCGGATGATATTCATGCGCATGGTGTTCACAATCACGATATCGCGGTCGTAATCGTTGCCGTCGGGCGTGGAGCCGCCGGTCAGCCCCGTATTGGCGGCCTGCGTGAGCACAATCACATCGGCTTCCACACAGGCTTGCAGAATCTTCCATTGCTCCAACACAGTGCCCGGCCGCACCACGGCAAGTGCTTTACCTTCGCCGAAACGGTAGCCTTGGCGGTAGGGTTCGGTTTTGGCCGGATCGGTAATGATGTATTGTTGGCCGACAATTTCCGTGAGCGTTTGCAATAACCGGGTTGCGTTCATGATGTTCTCTTATATTCAATGGTTACTTGTGAAACACGGAGTGTGCGTTTTTTTCATAGATTGGTCAAATATGTAAAACAAAACTTCCCCATAACAAAACCGCCCTTTAAATCGTTTCGACTCAAAGGGCGGCTGATAAACGGCAAAACCAATTACTTACAGTTTACGCCTTGAATTTTCGGCGTATCGCCGTTGCCTACTTTAAATACGCATTTAGTTGAAGAGCTGCCCGAAATGGTCAGATTACCGCCGGACAGATTAAGGTTAACCGGCTCTTTCACGCCCATGCTCACGGCAGTAGAAGCGAGTTTTTGCACGTTGTCTTGTGTGTAAGATGTGTTATTGGATGCTACTTTGATTTCTTTGGCTGCATAAACATTTGCAGTCGCCAACAAAGCAGCGGCGGCATACAGGGCAAAGAATTTGGTTTTTTTCATGGATGTGTTTCCTTAATAATGGTGCAATACATGCACCGGTGTATGTAGAATAGGGGCAAATACCTTCTACTGCAAGTGTTGGGATTTTTTTTACCGAATAATGTTGTAAACCGATACATTTTCTTCACATTTTTAGCAGTTTAAAGCAACAAACTATTGTTTTTACATTATTCGTTCCATCAAAACATTTCAGACGGCCTCATCCATGCTTCGAGGCCGTCTGAATCATTCTTCACATAAACCTGCTATGTTCATACTTTATTAATTAAAAGGTATATCCGGTTTCCAATTCATCATCGCCTACCAGCTCCACCAACAAAGCATACAGCGGCGCCAAATCATGATAACGGCGGGTGGCGCGGCGCAGGTAATTTAAGAAACGCGGGATTTCGGGGCGGTATTTGTCTTTGCCGTCGCGATAATAAAGCCGCGCGAAGATACCGGCCACTTTCAGATGGCGTTGAACGCCTATCCATTCAAACCAGCGATAAAATTCGTCGAAATTTTCAGGTACGGGCAAACCGGCCGCACGCGCTTTTTCCCAGTAGCGGATCACCAAATCCAGCACAAATTCTTCTTCCCATTCGATAAACGCATCGCGCAGCAGCGATACCAAATCGTAAGAAATCGGGCCGTATAAAGCGTCTTGGAAATCCAGCACGCCAGGACGGTCTTTTTGCAGCATCAGGTTGCGGACGATGAAATCGCGATGCACATACACTTGCGGCTGAGCCAGCAATGGCGGCAGTAAAACGTCCACGGTTTGCTGCCAAAGCTGCTTTTGTTTGAAGTTCAAAGGCTTGCCCAGTTCTTTAGCCACAAACCATTCGGGGAACAGGTTAATTTCGCGCAGCATCACTTCGCGGTCATATTCGGGCAATACGCCGGCTTGACTGTTTTTCTGCAAAACAATCAGTTCGTCAATGGCTTCCAGCAGCAAGGCTTTATGGGCGATTTCGCTGGGTTCGTGCTGCATGGCGGTAAGAAACGTGGTGTTGCCCAAATCGTTCAACACCATAAAGCCTTTTGCTTCGTCAACATGCCGAACTTGCGGCACGTTAACCATATCGAACAGCTTTTGTACTTTCAAATAAGGCGCCACGCTCATCTTGTCGGGCGGTGCGTCCATACACACAACGGTTTGGCCGTCTGAAAATACGGCGCGGAAATAACGGCGGAAATCGGCATCGGCGGCGGCAAATTCCAGATTGAACGCCTGCTGCGGGTAAAGTGCTTCAAGCCAGTTTTTCAGTTCAGATTGTCGTTGCATAGTCGTTTTGTGTTTTTTCAGGTTACAATAGCCGCTATTCTAACTGGCAAAACCGATTTAAGGTGAGACTTTGGTTCGTTTATTTTCATTAAAACCGCTGGCTCTGGCACTGAGTGTCGGCTTCGGAGCAACTGCCGCCGCACAAGCCGCAGACGACTTGTCTCTGGGCAGCACCTGCCTGAACTGCTCGCCGGAAAAATTGCAGAAACATGCTCCTTCACATGCCGATCCTGCGATCAAGCGCAGCGGAGAAGCCCCCTTACCTACCGACTACACCCGCATTACCGCCGATAAAGTGGAAGGCCAAACCAATATAAAGGTTCGGGCCGAAGGCGATGTGATCATCGAGCGTAACGATCAGGTGCTCAATGCGCAGTGGGTGGATTACGACCAAACCAATGAAACCGTTACCGCCGGCGACCGTTTTGTGCTGTATCAAAACGGCTCCACCGTCAGCGGCAGCAATCTGCAATACAACCTTTCAGACGGCACCGGCGTTTCCCGTAATGCCCGATTGGAAGCGGAACATGACGGCCGCCGTCTGCAAAGCGTCAGCGAACAGGCGGAAATACAGGGCAACGGCCACTACAAACTCACCAATACGCGCTTCAACACATGCTCCCCCGGCGATGCCAGCTGGTTTATCAAAGCGCAAAGTATCGAAGCCGACCAAAGCAGCGGTATCGGCGTAGCCAAAAATGCTTCTTTGGTATTCGGCGGCGTGCCCATACTGTACACACCTTGGGTGGATTTCCCGCTCAACGGCAACCGCAAAAGCGGCCTGCTCGTGCCCAACCTGAGCATAGGTTCAGACGGCCTCGAGTTGGATCTCCCCTACTATATGAATCTCGCCCCCAACTACGATGCCACCATTGCACCCGGCTTTATCGCCCGACGCGGCGCACGTTTGGGCGGGCAATTCCGCTACCTGAACGAGCGTTTTGCCGGCACCGCCGAAGGCACTTGGATGCCGGACGACAAAAAAAGCGTGCACAACAACCGCTATCAGGTCAAACTCGACCACCGTCACCGCTTCAACGATCAACTGCGCGGCGGCGTGGAATACCATCAGGTTTCCGACAACGACTACTACCGCGACTTCTACGGCCGCGAAGACATTGCCCGCAATGTCAACCTCAACCGCCAAATCTGGCTGAACTACGACCGCGAATTGTGGGGAGGCCGTCTGAACAGCTATTTGGGCGCACAGAAATACCAAACCCTTGCCAATTCAGACGGCTATAAAGACGAGCCGTACAGCATCATGCCGCGCCTCTCAACCCATTGGGAGCACAATACCGGCAACGCACAAATCAACGTATTCGGCCAATTTACCCGTTTCGACCACGACACCAAACAATCGGGCAACCGCGTGGTACTCTACCCCGCTGTGAAATGGGACTTCCATAATTCATGGGGTTACATACGCCCCAAAATCGGCGTGCACAGCACTTATTACGATCTCGACAGCGCAGGCGGCCGTTCCGCACGCACCGTTTCACGCACCCTGCCCATTATCAATATCGACAGCGGCATAACCATGGAGCGCAACATTTCCCTCTGGAGCGACCGTTACCTGCAAACCCTGGAACCGCGCCTGTTTTACAACTACATCCCGTCCAAATCGCAAAACGACCTGCCCAACTTCGACGCTTCCGAAAACAGCTTTACCTACGCACAGCTGTTCCGTGAAAACCTTTACTCGGGCAACGACCGCATCAATTCGGCCAACAGCATCTCAGCCGCCGTACAAAGCCGCCTGCTCAACCCCGACAACGGTGCCGAGCTTTTCCGCGCGGGTATCGGGCAAAAATTTTATCTGAAAAACGATAACGTGCAGCCCGACGGCAGCATCGGCCGCTACACCCGCAACCGCTCCGACATCGTCGCCTTTGCCAACGGCAACGTAAGCGACAGCGTGCGCATAGATTTGGATGTGCACTACAACCAAAACGAAAAGCGTGCCGAAAGCTATTCCGCCGGCATCCGCTATAATCCGGCACCCGGAAAAACATTAAGTGCCCGCTACAAATACGGGCGCAACGAAAAAATTTATCTGCAAAGCAACGGCGAATACCACTACGACAAACTCAACCAGATAGATTTGGCCGCCCAATGGCCGGTTTCCCCCAATCTATACGCCATTGCCCGCTACAACTACGAAATCAAAGCCAAAAAACCGCTTGAAATGCTGGCGGGATTAGAATACAAAAGCGGCTGCGGCTGCTGGAGCGCCAGCATAGTCGGCCAACGCTATGTTACCGGCCTTCACAGCAAGAAAAATGCCGTCTTCTTCAATCTGCAACTGAAAGATTTAAGCAACATCGGCAGCAACCCATTCGAGAAACTCCGCTTGGCCATCCCCGGCTACAGCAAAACCAACGAGGTAGTCAAACCATGAATTTCAAAACCCTGATACTCGCTGCCGCCACCGGCCTGACCCTGCACACCGCCCAAGCAGCCGAAATCAGACAGGTTGACGGTATCGCCGCCGTTGCCGGCAACGAAGTCATCACCCACCGCGACGTGCGCCAAGGCATGGCCGAAGCCCGCAGCTTTCTCGGTAAAAACAATATTTCCGAAAACGAACTGCGCACACAGGTTTTACAACAACTGATCAATCAATCGCTGATAGTGCAGGCAGGCAAACGCCGTAATATTACCGCAAGCGAAGCCGAAATCGACAACGCCTTGGCCGACATCGCCCAATCGCGCAAAACCACCGTTGAAGGCCTGTATGCCCAAAACGCCAAAATCGGCGTGAGCAAAGCCGCCATGCGCCGCAGCATTGCCGACAGCATCATCACCCAAAAAGTACAGCAGCAAGCCGTGATGCAGCACACCCGCGTGAGCGATGCCGAAATAGACGCCTTTCTCCAACGTGCCGCCCAGCAAGGCGTTAACCTGCCCGAAGGCCAGCCGCTGCGCCAATACCGCACCCAACACATCCTGATTAAAGCCGACAGCGCAAATGCCGTTAAAGCTGCGGAAAGCAGCATCCGCAATATCCACAAACAAGCCCGAAGCGGCATAGATTTCTCCAGCTTGGCCCGCCAATATTCGCAAGACGGCAGCGCAAACAACGGCGGAGATTTGGGCTGGTTTTCAGACGGCCAGATGGTGCCTGAATTTGAAAATGCCGTACACGGTTTAACGCCCGGCCAAATCAGCCGCCCCGTCCGCACCCAGTTCGGCTGGCATATCATCAAACTCACCGATGTGCGGGATGCCGGCACGGCCGAAGAACGCCAACGCGAAGCGGTGCGCCAATACCTTGCCGGCCAAAAAGCGGAACAGGCAACGGCCAATCTTTTGAAAGACCTGCATCAAGGCTCGTATGTAGAAATCCGCTAAGCGGCCCGTCACACAAAGCGTCATATCGAAATACCCGACAGCTGCGACAGCTATCGGGTATTTTTATCTGCCGCCCCAACCCGACCGGCCAGCGCCAAAACCGCAGCCGAAATCCTTTTATTAACATCAAAACAAAATGTAGCCGCATGTAATTTAACCTTGACTACATCACACTACAACACGGTATAATTCTGCCTGTACGCAAGCCGCCGTTTCAGACGGCCTGTTTCTCCACATACCACTCAAACCACAAAGGAAACCAACATGGGCATTAAGATTGCCATTAACGGTTATGGCCGTATCGGACGTCAAGTATTACGCGCAATCTACGATTACAAATTGGACAAACAACTCGAAGTCGTGGCGGTAAACGCCAGCGGCAGTCTCGAAACCAATGCCCATCTAACCAAATTCGATACCGTACACGGCCGTTTCGATGCCGATGTTTCCCACGATGAAAACCACCTGATTATCAACGGCAAAAAAATCCCCTTCTTCTCCACCCGCAATCCCGCCGAGCTTCCGTGGGAGCTTTTAGGCGTTGACTTGGTGATGGAATGTACCGGCGCATTCACCAGCAAAGCCGCAGCCAAAGTACATTTGGAATCAGGCGCGAAAAAAGTGCTGATTTCCGCCCCCGCCGATGAAGACGTGGACGCCACCGTGGTATATGGCGTCAACCACGACGTGCTGACCCCCGAAATGACTGTCGTATCCAACGCTTCATGCACCACCAACTGCTTGGCACCCGTTGCCAAAGCCCTGCACGAAGGCATCGGCATCAACAAGGGCCTGATGACTACCATCCACGCCCTTACCAACGACCAAACCGTTACCGACGTGCGCCATAAAGACTTGCGCCGCGCCCGCAGCGGTGTGGAAAACATGATTCCGACCAAAACCGGTGCCGCCAAAGCCGTGGGCTTGGTATTGCCCGAGCTGAAAGGCCGCTTGGACGGCTTGGCCATCCGCGTGCCGACCGTAAACGTTTCATTGGTTGACTTAAGCTTTGAAGCCGCCCGCGACACCACCGTGGAAGAAATCAACAGCATCCTGAAAGCCGCATCCGAAAACGAAATGAAAGGCGTATTAGGCTACAACACCCTGCCTTTGGTTTCTATGGACTTCAACCACACCACCCAAGCCAGCAACTTCGACAGCACACTGACCAAAGTAACCGCCGGCAATATGGTAAAAGTCTTCTCTTGGTACGATAACGAATGGGGCTTCAGCTGCCAGATGCTCAACACCGCCCGCGCCATGTTCGGTTTGGAAGTAACGCCGTTCAAATAATCTAAAACCCGGCTGTATGACGAGGCCGTCTGAATCATTTTATTCAGACGGCCTCATCTCATGACCCACCCCATTTAAGCCAACATCCGCAATTTCAGTCTCCATACTTTTCAGACGGCCCCAAGCAATTTCTTTTATAATCCTGCATCTTTGATACGACTTTCCACTTCACCATGCAACGCGTACTCATTCTCCAGCATCCGTCTCTCAACCAATGCAACCTAAACGTTTTAAACGGGCTCAATCTGCCTGAAGCAACACCATCTGGCCGCACCCTGCGGATTCCCGTGGCAGATGATTTCCAAGTCAGCGAAACCCTTTCACACGCGCTGCAAGAGCAGTCTATCGATTATGCCGTGCTGCCCGATATGGCGTTTTCCGATTTGGGCTTGATTGTGAGCGACATGGATTCGACGCTGATTACCATCGAATGCGTGGACGAAATCGCCGCCGGAGTCGGCCTGAAAGAACAAGTTACCGAGATTACCGAGCAAGCCATGCGCGGCGAATTGGATTTCGAACAATCGCTGCGCCGCCGTGTTGCCCTGCTCGAAGGCTTGGACGAGCAAGTGTTGCAACAAGTGTACGACAACATCTTGCAGCTTTCGCCCGGAGCCGAATACCTGCTGAACGAATGCAAAAAACACGGTGTGAAATTTATGCTCGTTTCGGGTGGTTTTACATTCTTTACCGAACGGCTGCAACAGCGGCTCGGCTTTGAATACCAACACGCCAATGTGCTGGAAATTTCAGACGGCAAGCTCACCGGCAAACTCGTCGGCAAAATTGTCGACGCCCAAACCAAAGCCGATCTGCTGGCCGAATGCCGCGCCAAACTCGGCCTGCAACCGCATCAGGTATTGGCCATGGGCGACGGAGCCAACGATATTCCGATGCTGCTTGAGGCCGGTATCGGGATTGCCTACCGTGCCAAGCCCAAAGCACAGGCACATGCCGATGCCTGTATCCGCTTCGGCGGTTTGGAAGCCGTGCGCGGCTGGTTCCGTTAATCGGTATCTTCAATCCGGCACCATATACAACAAAGCCGTCTGAAAACCTTTTTCAGACGGCTTTGTGTTCACTTGGGGCAGATGCCCGTCAATTTGTTACAGCCAATCCACTTAAGTTGAATAACAAAACCGTCATACCCGGGTCAAGCCCGAATATGACGGATATCCTATTTTTAAGTTGATTGACTATATATCCCGCTTAAGGATAAGCAATATAGGCATACGCCGAATGATTGTGGATAGATTCGAAGTTTTCGCTTTCCACCACAAACCCGCACACGCGGCCGTCGGCGATCAGGCGGGTGGCGACATCGCGCACCATGTCTTCCACAAATTTCGGGTTTTCATACGCCTGCTCGGTAACATATTTTTCGTCGGGGCGTTTGAGCAAACCGTAAAGCTGGCACGAGGCCTGCGATTCCACGCAATCGATTACTTCTTCGATACCGATTTCGCTGCTGCAAGTGAGTGTTACGGTAACATGCGAACGCTGGTTGTGCGCACCGTATTGGGAAATTTCTTTGGAACACGGGCACAGGCTGGTTACCGGCACCAACACTTTCAGGGTGTGGCTGTATTCGCCGTTTTTGATTTCGCCGGTAAGCGTAACGTCGTAATCCAAAAGCGACTGAATGCCGGAAATCGGCGCGGTTTTCTTGCGGAAAAAGGGAAACGACACGCTGATTTTGCCGGAATGCGAATCCAGCAGCGAAACCATTTCTTCCACCAAATGTTTCAAACGCTCGAAGCTCAACGCCTCGGTTTGACGCTCCATCAACGCCACAAAGCGCGACATGTGCGTGCCTTTTTGGTCGGCCGGCAGATATACCGTCATGGTCAAGCGGGCAACGGTGGCCTGCGTGCCTTCGGCGGTGTTGAGTGTGATGGGGAAACGTAAGTCTTTAATGCCGACCTGATTGATCGGCAGATTGCGTAAATCTCGGGTGGACTGCACGTCTGCAATAGCGTTCATGCTGTTAAATTCCTTAAAATCTAATCGGGCTGGGAAGCCCTATGTGTGTGCTGCGGCTCAAAATACAAGGCCGCTACTTTTATAAAATATATCTGCTTCAAACAGGCCGTCTGAAAACAGCCTTCAGACGGCCTTCAAACACTTTTGCCGAATGCCGCCGTCTGCTGCAAATGCGAGATTATATCACTTAGCCCCCTGCCGGGCATTGATTGTTTCTATTTTTCGGATAGTGATAAAATTCCCCATCTTTTTATCTGCTTACCCAACACCATCCGAAAGAGCCAACCATGAAATTCGCCACCGAAGCCATCCACAGCAGCTACGATCCCGACGACCACAACCGCGCGATTATGCCGCCGATTTATCAAAACAGTATGTTTCAGATGAAAGAAATCGGCGAACACATCCCCTTCCGCTATGCCCGCTTGAGCAACCCCACCCGCGAAGTGCTGGAAAACACCGTGGCCGCGCTGGAACACGGCGCGGCGGGCTTCGCGTTCGGCAGCGGCATGGCCGGCATCGACTGCGTGTACCGCACTTTTCTGCGCCCGGGCGACACCATCGTAGCCGTCAGCGATATTTACGGCGGCAGCTACGACCTGCTGACGGAAGTGTATGCAGAATGGGGCGTGAACGTCGTGTTTGCAGACTTGGCCGACCCCGCCAATCTCGACCGCGCGCTGGCCGAACACACCAACGTGAAAATGGTATGGCTGGAAACCCCGTCCAACCCCCTGCTGCGCTTGGTGGATATTCAAACTCTGGCCGCAAAAGCCAAAACCGCCGGAGCCTTGGTCGGCATCGACAACACCTTTGCCACGCCCTATCTGCAAAATCCGCTCGATATGGGCTGCGACATCGTGTTCCACTCCGCCACCAAATACCTGTGCGGCCACTCCGACGTATTAATGGGTGTGGTGGTCGTCAAAACCGAAGAATTGGCGCGGCCGATGCGTAAAACCATGGTCAACACCGGCGGCGTGGCGGGGCCGATGGATTGTGCGCTGGTGCTGCGCGGCATCAAAACGCTGGCGCTGCGTATGCGCCAACATTGCGAAAACGCTTTGGAACTGGCCAAACGGCTGGAACAACACCCCGCCGTCGACAAAGTGTTTTACCCCGGCCTGCCCTCCCACGAACATCACGAACTGGCGAAAAAGCAGATGCGCGGCTTCGGCGGCGTGGTTACGGTTTGGCTGAAAAACGACAGCAAAGAAGCCGCCAACAGCTTGATTAAAAACATGAAACTGGTTCAGATGGCCTCCAGCCTCGGCGGCGTGGAAAGCTTGGTAAACCACTGCTATTCACAATCGCACAGCGGCGTGCCGCACGACATCAAAACCGCCGCCGGCATTAAAATCGGCTTGTTGCGCTTCTCCGTGGGCGTGGAAGATATCGACGATATTTGGGCAGACATCTCCGCCGCGTTGGATACCACGGTTTAATAACCTGCCGATCTGTATAAAACTTCTCGTGTATGTATAAAGATTGAGGCCGTCTGAAAGGTAAAGGTAACTCGATTGTGATTATCGAGCATAATCTTGATGTGATTAAGACTGCGGATTATATTGTCGACTTGGGGTCGGAAGGTGGTGATGGCGGGAGGGGATTATTGCTAAGG
Source organism: Neisseria sp. 74A18 (assembly GCF_001308005.1). Taxonomy (NCBI): domain Bacteria; kingdom Pseudomonadati; phylum Pseudomonadota; class Betaproteobacteria; order Neisseriales; family Neisseriaceae; genus Neisseria; species Neisseria sp. 74A18. The sequence goes on along the minus strand of NZ_LGZA01000002.1, from coordinate 43,603 downwards.
GTTCGCCGGAGGAAGTGGTTAAGGTTGAGGGGAGTTATACAGGGAGGTATTTGAGGAATATAATTTAGTTTTGACCCATGACTTAATAACTTCAAGAGTAGAAAATTACATGAAAAACAATGAAATAGAAAAAATAACTTCTTCACTTAATAGTCTTATTGAAGCTATTCTAGAAAAACAATCAAATTTTAATAAAACTTTTCTAAATCAGCGTTCGGGATATGATAGATATCCATGTATTACATTGGAAGATTTAGCAGATATTCCTAGAAATATCCTCAATAAAATTGAGCATAGGCCATATGAATTCGATGATCACATTCTACAAAATATAGAGTATGTTGCGGAAAGAATAGATGAAAGTAAAAGTTTATTAATAAAGGCATTAGATAGTTACTCATACATTGAATATCTATATTCATTTATTATTACATTAACTTGGGTAGATAAATTTTTACACCAAAGCTTAGAGTGGGAAAATTTACCTGAAAATACAATGCCTGCAAGTCTTCGCTCTAGATTAGCAACACAAAAACGAAGTATTACTAACTTAGAAAAATCCAGTGTAGGCTTAAACGAAAAAGTTAAACAAATAAATAGTGCTTATGAAACTGCCAAAAATTTACCTATTGTACAAGATGACTTGCAAGAAGCGATTGAAAAAGTAAGACTTTCTAGTGATGAAATTGATAGATTGCACCAAGAACAGACAAGTAAATCTAATAAGTTTTCCGATCAAATTTTGCTTACTGAAAACAAAGGAAAAGAAAGATTAGACCAAATAGAAGAGTACAAGAAAAAAATAGAACATCTCTATAATGAATGCGAAGAGTTGAAAAATAAATCAGCACAAGCTTACAGTATCACAAATAGTAATGGACTTGCAGGTTCATTTAAAGAAAGAGCTAAAAAATTAAGCACAGCTTCAAATTGCTGGGTAGCTGGTTTAATCTTATCCTTATTTGCCTTATGGTGGATTGGAAGCAATCAAGTTGAAAAGCTTCAAAGCTTATATACATCTGAAAATGTTAAGAATATTTCAATAGTATTGCAATCAATTACTGCTCTCTTAAGTATTACAGCACCTTTATGGTTTGCATGGCTTTCTACCAGCCAAATACATAAATTATTCAAATTATCAGAGGATTATGGATTTAAATCATCTGTTAGCCAAAGCTATGAAGGATATCGTAAAGAGACTGCTGATATATCTGAAGAGCTATTGAAAGATTTGATGAATTCTTTATTACGAATTATGAATGATGAACCCTTAAGATTAGTAAAAGACGATACTAATGCAACTACTCCATATTCAGACATTCTAAATCAATTTAGACAAAAAAAAGAAAAAGACTCTGATAAAGAGCATAGCAAATCGAAAGGTATTATTTCTAATAAAGATAACATCATAACAGATGAGAAAATCTTAGATGAAGAAATTCTGGATGATTACCAAGAGAGCTCGTAATAAGTTAGATCATAAGTAAACCGTATCACCTGCATAAAACCTAAATCCTATGTGTAGGGTGTGTACCCTGAAGGGCATAAATACAATACGCACTCATGCGTTGTTCGGGCTTCTGGTTCTCATGCCGTCTGAAACTCTCTTTTCAGACGGCATTGTTTTGAACATAAATAATGTGGCGTGATTTTAAAATCTTAACGGCTGATATGCGCTGTTCCATTCAAAACCGCGTGCGTGGCTGCGCCACACACCCTACCGATAATTTTACGTTTGCTGTTTCAAACGTAGCCAGCCGTAGGTCGGATACTCGTATCCGACAAAACCAATTTAAAGCTGCCTGAAATATTTTTCTTTACAGCACATTCTCTATTTGTCATTTGTCGGATTCAAGAATCCGACCTACATTTGAACAATCTTAGCAAGTGTAACCTACATAAAACCTAGACCCCATGCTTAAGATGTGTGCGGTACGCACACGCTATTCGGGATTCTGTTCCCATGCCGTCTGAAACGGGCATAGCGGTTCAAATAAAGCCTAAATCCGAATCCTTATTCCTTCGCCAAACGGCCATTCTCCATACGCCAAATTTCATCTGCGAGGCTGTCGGCATCGGCTTGGTCGTGGGTAATCAGAATCATCGGCACGCCGCTGTTTTGCTGTAATTGCAGCAGTTCGGCGCGGGTGTGCCGGCGCAAATCGGTGTCGAGAGCGGAAAACGGTTCGTCGAGCAACAGCAGTTTGGGGCGGGTAATCAAGGTGCGTGCCAATGCGGTGCGCTGTTTTTGGCCACCTGAAATGTGGTGCGGATAATGATAGGCAACGGCTTCGAGCTGCAATAGTTCCAGCCAATATTGCACGTTTTCAGACGGCCTTTTCGGCGGATTGAACCATCCCCGCTTCAAACCGAACGCGATGTTTTGCGCTACCGTCAGATGCGGAAACAGTGCGTAATCCTGAAACATCAGCCCTGCCCTGCGTTCGCGCGCGGGCACATAAAGGCGGTTGTCGAACCACGTTTCGCCGTTTACCCTGATATGGCCTGCATCGGGCTTGAGCAAACCGGCAATCATTTGAAGGGTAAGGCTTTTTCCCGAACCCGACGCGCCGATCAACACCAGCTTTTGCGCGTCCGACTGCAAGCGCACGTCCAATTCAAACGACGGCAGTTTTTTGCGGATTTCGATGTCGAACAGCATCATTTTCTCCCGTCGCGCGCGCGGGCGAGATGGCCGACACTCAGCAAAATCACGATGCACACTGCCGAAATCAAAACCACCAAGCTGTTTGCCAGCGCATCTTCTCCGGCCTGAACGGCTTCGTACACGGCAATCGACAGCGTTTGCGTTTGGCCGGGAATGCTGCCCGCAATCATCAGTGTGGCACCGAATTCGCCCAAAGCGCGGGCAAACGCCAGCAGCACGCCTGCGAGAATGCCGCGCCACGCCAAAGGCAGGCTCACGCGGAAAAACACGGCGGCGCCATGCAAACCCGAAATCCGCGCGGCCTGCTCAAGCTGCGGATTCACGCTTTCAAACGCGGCGCGCGCGGGCTTGAACACCAAAGGAAACGTAACCACGGTAGCGGCAATCACCGCCCCTTGCCAAGTGAAAATCAGGTTGATGTTGAACGTGTCTTTCAGCCAGCCGCCCAACGCGCTGTTGCGCCCCAGCAGCACCAGCAGGTAATAGCCCAGCACGGTCGGCGGCATCACCATCGGCAGGGTCAGCACGCTGTCGAGCAGGTTGCGCCCGATAAAACGGCTGTGCGCCAAAGCATAGCCTGCGGCGGTGCCGAGGACGATGTTCAGCAAAGTGGCCAGCCCGGCTACTTTCAGAGACAGCAGTAAGGTTACGGATACGGCTTCAGGCATGGTGGGCGGAATATTTGAACAGAGGTATCACAATATCGAGGCCGTCTGAACAATGTTTCAGACGGCCTCGCTAGGCGTATTTTAAGGTTTCTGAAAACCGTAGCGGTTCAACACCGCTTGGCCCTGCGCCGACAGCACATATTGCACAAAGCGTTTGGCTTCGGCCTGTGCCGCGCTTTGTTTGGTAACTGCAATCGGATAAGACACGGGCTTGTCGGTGGGCACTTGTTTCAACACTTTTACTTTGTCTTTCATCAACGCCGCATCGGTGTTGTATACAAAACCGGCATCCACTTCGCCGCGCGCCACATAATCGAGCGACTGGCGCACATGCTGGGTGTTGATAATCTTAGGTTGCAGCGTTTGCCACACGCCGGCTTTTTCCAACGCGGCTTTGGCATACCGCCCTACCGGCACGCTGGCGGGATTGCTCACGGCAATGCGCTCGAAGCGGCTGTGTGTCAAATCTTTCAGGCTGTTCATGCTTGATTTTCCGGCAACAGGCGCGGCAATCACCAACGCATTTTTGGCGAAATTGCGGCGGGTTTTCTCATCAATCACGCCTTGCCCGGCGGCCTTATCCATCGTTTCCTGATCGGCAAAAGCCAACACGTCCACCGGTGCGCCCTGCAACACCTGTTGGAGCAGCGTGCCCGAACCGGCGGTGTTGAGCTTGATTTTGCTGTGCGGATACTGTTTTTCGTATTGCGCGGCAATGTCTTTAAACGCATTGCTCAGGCTGGCGGCGGCGGAAACGGTGATTTCTTCGGCCACTGCAAAAGGCGAAGCGGCAACCAACATGGCGGCCGTCAGGCAACTAAACGGTTTCATCGGGCTTTTCTCACTTTTAGATAATCATGCGGTTATTGTTTGTACGCCTTAGAGCATGTTCGTGCCGCGCGGATTCATTCCGCAGGCATGGGCATTATAGGGCATATGCGGCGGGCGGGATTTAATCCGCCGGTATTAGTTCTTTCGGCCGGCCGGTTCGCCGTCGGCACAAGGCTGCACCAACACCCACGGTGCCACCACCACTGCCCACATTTGCTGATTGTCGGCAAGAAAACGGCGCGCCTGTTCTTCGCTAACCAAGCCGAACAGGCCGTTTTGCATCAGTTTGCCTAATCCTTCGGCATTATCTTCGGCCATCATGCGGGCGGTTTCGATGAGGTCGAGTTCGGCACTCACATACACCGCAGCGCCGCGTGCAAAATGGGTTTGGAGTTCATGCCACGAAATACGGGCGGTTTCGAGATTGAGTTTGTCGTTGAGCAGATGGTCGGGCATTGTCTGTTTTCCGTCGAGATAATAAAGGCGGTATTGTAGCCGATGGCCAGCCGTGCGCGCACGCCGCCCCGTCTTTTTGAAACGGCTTTGCGCATCTTACTGTTTTACAATAATAATGTTATACAGTATCATGCAGCGTTTTCAGTTTTTCAGACGGCCTCCCGCTTTTTTTGAGTTTTAGGCCGTCTGAACCGTTTGGCACAATACATGAATTCGATTTTACTGACCGGCCTCTTTCAGCGCCTGCTGCTTGCCCTTGCCGCACTGGCGCTGCTGTGGGGCGTTTATTTTTGGGCGACGGCAACATGAGTATCACGCTAGAAAACCTTACCGTCAGCTACCGCCGCCGCCCTGCGGTACACCATCTGAATGCCGAATTTGCCGAAGGCTGCATGTGCGCCGTTTTCGGCCCCAACGGTGCGGGCAAATCCACGCTGCTCAAAGCCGTGATGGGTCTGCTCAAAACCGACACCGGCTCGGTGCATACGCACGGTTTGGAGAGAAAAGACATCGCCTATCTGCCGCAGCAGTCCGACGTTGACCGCAGCCAGCCCATCAGTGTGTTCGAACTCACGGCTATGGGGCTGTGGTATGAAATCGGCTTTTTCGGGCGCGTGAACGCACAGCAGCGCGAGCGGGTGATGCAGGCTTTGGAACGTGTGGATATGGCCGATTTCGCCCACCGCCAGATTGCCCACCTTTCCAACGGCCAGTTTCAGCGCGTATTGTTTGCGCGCATGTTGGCGCAGAACGCCAAATTCCTGCTGCTCGACGAACCGTTCAACGCCGTGGACGCACGCACTACTTACGCCCTGCTCGACGTTTTGCGCGGCTGCCACCGCGAAGGCCAGTCGATTGTGGCGGTGCTGCACGATTATGAACAGGTGCGGGCGTATTTTCCTCAAACCCTGTTGGTTGCCCGCCGCAAAATCGCCCAAGGCGCAACCGAAACGGTGCTTACCGACACTTATCTGCAAGAAGCCAACGCCGCCATGCAGCGGCACGAATCGGAAGAATGGTGCGAAACCGTCTGATTTTCAGGGCGTGCCGTCAACAAGCTGACGGCAACACGCTTGAAAATGCCTTTATCTGACAAAACCGGCATTGCCGCCCCGCTACCGATTTCCCATTGTTACAGGCCGTCTGAAAAAACGCCCTGCCCTGTTTATCTGCCGTTTGAACCTTTTCAGACGGCCTGCAAGTAATCTCATGAATATTTACGAATTATTAATCGAACCCTTTGCCGAATTCGACTTTATGCGCTATGCGCTGGCTTCAATTGTGTGCCTTGCCTTGAGCGCGGCACCCGTCGGCGTGTTTTTGGTGATGCGCCGCATGAGCCTGATCGGCGACGCCCTCAGCCACGCGGTTTTGCCCGGTGCGGCAATCGGCTATATGCTGGCCGGCCTCAGTATGCCCGCCATGAGTGCGGGCGGGTTTGCCGCCGGTATGCTGATGGCGCTGCTGGCGGGATTGGTGAGCCGCTTTACCAGCCTGAAAGAAGACGCCAACTTCGCCGCGTTTTATCTCAGCAGCTTGGCCATCGGCGTGATATTGGTCAGCAAAAACGGCAGCAGCGTCGATTTGCTGCACCTGCTGTTCGGCTCCGTGCTGGCCGTGGATTTGCCCGCGCTGCAACTGATTGCCGTGTCGGCAAGCATAACCATTACCGCCTTGGCCGTGATCTACCGCCCGTTGGTTTTGGAAAGCATCGACCCGCTGTTTTTACAGGCCGTTAACGGCAAAGGCGGGCTGTGGCACATTCTGTTTTTGGTGCTGGTGGTGATGAACTTGGTGGCCGGTTTTCAGGCATTGGGTACGCTGATGTCGGTGGGTTTGATGATGTTGCCGGCGATTTCCGCCCGCCTGTGGGCGAAAAACATGGGCATGCTGCTGTTGCTGTCGGTGCTGACCGCTTTGGCCTGCGGTTTGGGCGGCCTACTGTTTTCTTACCATGTTGAAATCCCCTCCGGCCCTGCCATCATTTTATGGTGCGGTGCGTTTTACCTGTTTTCGGTAATATTCGGCTGGGAAGGCGGTATCCTGCCCAAGTGGCTGCGCCACAAAAAACACCTCCGCGCTTAAGCATCGGAACTTTTCAGACGGCCTCTTTTCCAAATATCCGGCCGTCTGAAAAAATTTTTCACCTCATTAGAATTGTTACGTTATATCAAAGGAATCGATATGAAACATTGGAAAACCGGCATCATTGCCGCCCTCGTCTCCGGCAGCCTCTACGCCGCCCCCATGCCCGTTGTGACCAGCTTCAGCATTTTGGGCGACGTCACCAAACAAGTCGGCGGCGAACGCGTGAGCGTGCAAAACTTAGTGGGTGCCAACCAAGATTCGCACGCCTACCACATCACCAGCGGCGATGTGAAAAAAATCCGCGAAGCCAAATTGGTGCTGCTCAACGGCCTCGGCTTGGAAGGCGGCGACGTACAGCGCGCCGTCAAACAAAGCAAAGTGCCCTACGCCGAAGCCACCGCAGGCATCAAACCTCTTAAAGCCCCCGAAGGCGGCCACCATCACGGCCACGACCACAACCATGATCACGGCCACCACCATCACGACCACGGCGAATTCGACCCGCACGTCTGGACCGACCCCGTGCTGATGCAAACCTACGCCCAAAACGTCGCCAACGCCCTGATCAAAGCCGACCCGCAAGGCAAAACCTACTATCAGCAGCGTTTGAACGCCTATCAAAACGAACTGAAAAAACTCCATGCCGACGCGCAAAAATCGTTCGCCGCCATTCCGCAGGCGCAACGCAAAGTGCTGACCGGCCACGACGCTTTTGCCTATATGGGCAAACGCTACAACATCCGCTTTACCGCCCCGCAAGGCGTGAGCACCGCCGCCGAGCCGTCTGCCAAACAAGTGGCTTCCATCATCCGCCAAATCAAACGCGAAGGCATCAAGGCGGTGTTTGCCGAAAACATCAAAGATGCCCGCATGGTTGAACGCATTGCCAAAGAAACCGGCGTGAAAGTGAGCGGCAGGCTCTACTCCGACGCGCTGGGCAACGCGCCTGCCAACACCTACATCGGCATGTACCGCTACAACGTGCGCGTATTAACCGACGCCATGAAATAAAGCGTTTCCTTAAACGCAAACCGTTACGGGGCCGTCTGAAAACCAGCAAAACCGGTTTTCAGACGGCCTCCAAACATCATAAAACCGCTCTGCAACAGCTGCGGCAATCAGCCCGAATTGCTAACAATCCGCCCCTTTCGGCAGCAATTTGAGCTAAAATACCGTTCCCCAAAATTGACGACTCCAAGGAACGACCATGTCTGCCATCAGCCTAAAAAAAATCTATTCCGGCAAAGTACGCGATCTTTACGAAATCGACGACAAACGCATGCTTATGGTCGCCTCCGACCGCCTCTCCGCCTTCGACGTCATCCTCGACGACCCCATTCCCGGCAAGGGCGAAATCCTCACCCGCATTTCCAATTTCTGGTTTAACAAACTCGCCCACATCATGCCCAACCACTTCACCGGCGACAGCGTGCACGACGTATTGCCCGAAGCCGAAGCCAAAAAACTGGAAAACCGCGCCGTCGTCGCCAAAAAACTCACGCCGGTGAAAGTCGAAGCCATCGTGCGCGGCTATCTGGCCGGCAGCGGCTGGAAGGATTATCAGAAAACCGGCACGGTATGCGGCATCAAACTGCCCGAAGGTCTGCAAGAAGCCCAACAGTTGCCCGAAGTGATTTTTACCCCGTCCACCAAAGCCGCCGTCGGCAACCACGACGAAAACATCAGCTTTGAAGAATGCGAAAACATCATCGGCAAAGAACTCGCCGCCGAAGTGCGCAGCAAAGCCATTCGGCTTTACACCGAAGCCGCCGAATACGCCAAAACCCGCGGCATCATCATTTGCGACACCAAATTCGAGTTCGGCTTGGATGAAAACGGCACACTCACTCTGATGGACGAAGTGCTGACACCCGATTCCAGCCGCTTCTGGCCTGCCGACCAATACCAAGTCGGCACCAACCCGCCCTCTTTCGACAAACAGTTTGTGCGCGACTGGCTGGAGCAAAGCGGCTGGAACAAACAAGCCCCCGCCCCCAAAGTGCCTGCCGACGTGATCGAAAAAACGGTTGCCAAATATCAGGAAGCGTTGGATTTGCTCACGGCGGAAAAGTAAACCGTAACGGCTGCCGATAAAACGTGAGGCCGTCTGAAAAGATTTTTTCAGACGGCCTCACGCTTTTTTAAACCGGCAACGGTGCGGTTACGGCTTTATCGTTTCAATCCATTGGTACCGGCCCGGCGCAAACCGCGATATTACCGTCTGCGCCTTATCCGTATTACTGGTTTTGTTTGATGATCTGCTCAAGCTGCGGCATCGGGCTGTAACCGCTTTGGGTTTTGCCGTTGGGGAACACTATCGCCGGCGTGCCGTGAAAACCGAGCTGCTCGCCCAGCGAAGTGGTTTCTTCCACCGGGTTGTCGCACACTTTCACTTGCGGCGGCATTTTGCCTTCGCGCATCCAAGCCGTCCATGCAGCCGTGCGGTTGGGCTGGCACCAAATCTGTTCGGCCTTACGCGCCGCATCGGGGTGCAGGCTGGCCAGCGGCATCATAAAACTGTAAATCGTGATGTCGTTCATTTTGGTAAATTCGCGTTCCAAGCGTTTGCAGAACGGGCAATCGGGGTCGGAAAACACCGCCACTTTCAGCGTGCCTTTTCCGCGCACTTCTTTGATGGCCTTATCCAAAGGCAGCGAAGCAAAATCAACCGTGCTCAAATCCGCCATGCGCTCTTCGGTAAGGTCGCGGCGTTTTTCCACGTCAAGCAGGCTGCCTTGCAGAATATACTTGGCCTTATCATCGGTATAGATAATCTGGTTGCCCGATACCACCACTTCATACAGGCCGTTAATCGGTGTTTTATTTACGCTTTGCACCTTCAGCTTTTGCGAAGCGTAAGCTTTTTCAAGGTTGGCGGTAATGGCCGAAGCGGCATTTTCCGATGCAGGCTGTGCATGTTCGGCTTTATTGGAAGGCGTCTGCCCGCAAGCGGCCAAAGGCAGCATAAACGGCAGCATCATGTATATCAGCTTTTGTTTCATAATCTTTCCGTAGTTCCGTGGGCGGCCGCTGTTTTTTCAGACGGCCTCTTTAATAACGCAAGCGGGCATTGTACCAAACTCTTGTGCCGATACCGTTAAATCATGTTTTTGCACCGAAAGAATGATTGTTTTGCACGATAAAGTGATATTTTTGCACCATAACGGCCGGGCGCGCGGTGATTTTTACCACACTTGGCGCACCGCCCGCTTCATGCCACAATGCGGCCATCTCCGAGGAGCTACGCTATGACCCCGATTCTCGCTTTCGACATTGAAACCGTGCCCGACGTAAAAGGCATACGCACGCTTTACGATATGCCCGCCGACGTGCCCGATACCGACGTTGTCATGTTTGCCCAACAAAAACGCCGCGCCCAAACCGGCAGCGACTTTATGCAGCACCACCTGCACCAAGTGGTGGCCATTTCATGCTGTATGCGCTGGGGGCAGGATAAAATCCACGTCGGCACCATAGGCGAAACCAGCGACGACGAAGAAACCATGATCGCCAAGTTTTTCGACCTCATCGAAACCCACACACCGCAATTAGTAAGCTGGAACGGCGGCGGCTTCGACCTGCCCGTGCTGCACTACCGCGCCCTCATCCACGGCATACCCGCCGCCCGCTATTGGGACACCGGAGAAGGCGATTTCGGCGACAGCCGCGATTTCAAATGGAACAACTACATCAGCCGCTACCACAACCGCCATTGCGACCTGATGGACTTACTTGCCCTCTACCAACCCCGCGCCAGCGTGCCGCTCGACGACATGGCCAAACTGTGCGGCTTTCCCGGCAAACTGGGCATGGACGGCAGCAAAGTGTGGGAAGCCTACCATTCGGGCCGTCTGAAAGACATCCGCGACTACTGCGAAACCGATGCCGCCAACACCTATTTAATGTATCTGCGCTTCCGCATGATGAGCGGCGCACTGGATGCCGACGAATACGAAATGGAAATCAAACGTCTGAAACATTATCTGAAAGCCCAAGCCGAAGAAAAAGCCCATTGGGCGGAGTTTTGCGCGGCTTGGAAATAAACTGCGGCCGTATCCGCCTTATCAGAAACGCGCCCTGCTTCGCCATTATTGATTAAACATATAACAACAGAACCATTTCTCTCTGCAACGGTCTCAGGCTGTGTTTTACATCTCAATTCCGACCACAGGAGAAATAACATTATGGCCGAACCTAAAATCTTTACCGGCACCGCCGGCGACGATATTTATCATGTCAACCACAGCGGCGACCGGATTATCGAGCAACCCAATTCGGGCAAAGACCGTGTGTACAGCAGCGTAACCTACACATTGCCCAGAAATACCGAAGACCTTTTTCTCACCGGCAAAACCCATATCAACGGCTTCGGCAACAACGCCGACAACACCTTGAACGGCAACGAAGGCAACAACCGCCTGATCAGCGGGCGCGGCAATGATACCGTTTACGGCGGCGGCGGCAACGATTTGATTTACGGCGGAGAAGGCAGCGACTATCTCGACGGGCAGCAAGGCAACGACAACTATCTGATCAACCTGAAACATCAAGGGCACGATATCATCGCCGATTCAGACGGCCGGAATCTGATTAAATTTACCCATATCGACAACGGCACGGATTTCAGCGATTTCAAAGTAGAGATCATCCCCAACGGTTCGGGCGGCTCCGACTGGGTAATTTCCAGCCGCGAAACCGGCCAAAGCGTTACCCTGAAAAATCAAACCAATAACAACGGCACGCCTGCCGTAAGCACCTTTGTGCTCGGCAGCGGCAGCAGCGTTTATACATACAGCGCCGAAGCGTTTCTCAAAAACACCGGTTCCGTCCAAAAAGGCACTGCCGGCAACGATACGATCTACGGCAGCAGCGGCAATGATGAATTAGACGGCGGGGCCGGCAACGACCGTATCGAAGGCGGCCGCGGTTCAGACACTTACCATTTCGGCAGAGGGTCGGGCAACGATGTGATTTTCGACTTCGGCGTTTTCCGCACATCGCGCGACGATATGCCGCCGTTTGAAGCCGCCGATAATGCCGTGCGTTTCGGCAAAGGCATTACCGCCCGCGATTTAGACATCACCCGCACCGCAGGCTACGATGCTTCGGGCATCAAAAAAATCGGCGATACCGATCAAACGCCCGATCTCAACGGCGACACTTGGGTTATCCGCATCAAAGACACCGGCGAAACCCTGACCATCCTCAACCAGCACAACGGCCCGAGTGCCGCCGTCAATAAATTTATTTTCGACCACTACACCCTCTCTTCCGCCGAATTGGCCGCCATTAAAGAAATCGATAAGTCCGCCCGAGCGCAAAAACTGGCAGAAAACCACGGCTATGTGCTGTTCGACCCCGATAGCGCTTCGATTGCCACCGGAGATAAAATTTTCATCGACGAAGCCGCCAAAGGCCGTTTGATCAGCATACCGAGCGACTTCACCCTCTCTGCCGAAGATTTGCGTGCAGCCGGTATCAACGCCCCCGGCGAAATAGACGCCTCACGCTTCAAAAACGAAGGCAACCTGTTGGTATTCATCCCCTACCCGGGCGCTTCAGACGGCCACGTCAAATACCGTATCGAGAAAGGCGATGCCAATATCGACACCACCAAAAACGATCAGATTACCGTGAACTTCGACATTGAAGCCGCCGTACCGCAAAACTACGTTACCGTCGAATACGGCAACAAACAGATCGTTATCGCCCGCACCGAAAACAGCTTTACATACAGCGGCAACGCCAAAGACGAACTGATTTACGGCTCGCGCCAAGACGACATTATCAAAGGCGGCGCGGGTAACGACGTGATACGCGGCGATGCCGGAAAAGACATTTTATACGGCGGAGACGGCAACGATATTTTGTCCAACGCTTCCGGCGGCGCATCGCAGCTATACGGAGAAAAAGGCCGCGACACCCTTATAGGCGGATGGGGCAATGATGTGCTCGACGGCGGCACAGGCGACGACGTGCTTTACGGCGGCGAATTCCACGATACCTATCTCTTCGGAAAAGGCAGCGGCCAAGACCGGATTGAAGCCTTTAAAAATACCGATACCTTTTTTGAAGGAGAAGACACCGTTGATTTCGGCAGCGGCCTGACACCGCAAGACTTGACCCTGTCGTTCAAGCAAAACAACGGCAACACCGATTGGGTGATCGGCATCAAAGGCACAGATGATACGCTGACGATCGAACGCCAATCCGGCTCGGACAGCTACAAAAATATCGAGAAATTCAGCTTCGGTTCGGCCGGCACCTACACCGAAGAAGAGTTTCAAGCTCTGTTCAAAGGCTCTCCGGCAAACACCGGGCCGGAGCATACCGACGCCTCCAGCGCGCTCGAACATTTGGGCAGCAACAACATTGTTGCCGTAACCGGCGATAAACCTACCGCCCAAATACACGGCACATCCGCCCAACACTCAAGCAGTACAGAAAATGAAAGCGGGCTGCTCCAAGCCGACAACAGCCGTCTTGAGAAGGCACTCGAACGCTTGTCCGTGCCGAACGATGCCGCCCCTGAAAAGGCAACGGCAGCTTCCGTTCATACCGCCGACCACGCACCGGCTTATTCGGGCAGCCATGCTGCGATGAACATGCCGGAAGAAACAGCCGGCAATATAAGCATCATCTAACTGCCGCTTGGCCGTATCAACAAAGCCCGAGGCCGTCTGAAAATATTTTCAGACGGCCTCAAATGCTTCAATCTGTCCTTTACTGCTTTTGAGTCAACTGGTCGAACAATCCGCCGTCGGCAAAATATTTTTTCATGATTTCATCCCAAGAGCCAAACACTTGGTTGGGACTGAAGGTTTCCATTTCGGGAAATTCCGACTTGTGTTTTGCCAGCACTTCGGGATTGCGCGGGCGCAGATAGAGCTTGGCGGCCAATGCTTGCGCCGGTTCGCTCCACAAATATTTCAAATACTCTTCGGCAGCCGCCTGCGATCCTTTTTTCTCTGCCACGCTGTCCACCACGGCAACGGGGCTTTCCGACAGGATGGTGTAGCTCGGATACACGATTTCAAATTGGCCGGGCGCAAGGTTGCGGCTGACGTGGTTGGCCTCGTTTTCAAAAGTAACCAACACATCGCCGATATTGCGCTGGGTAAATGTGGTGGTGGCCGCACGGCCGCCGTTTTCAAAAACAGGAGTGTTTTTAAGCAGCTTGGCAGTAAATTCTTTGGCCTTGGCTTCATCGCCGTTGTTCGCTTTCAAGGCGTAGCCGAACGCGCCGAGAAAAGCATAACGGCCGTTGCCGGTGGTTTTGGGGTTGGCCAGCACGATTTGCAGATTTTCTTTGGCTAAGTCCGACCAATCGCGAATCTGCTTGGGGTTGCCTTTACGCACCAGAAAAACGGTGGTTCCGGTAAAGGGCACGGCATTATCGGGCAAACGGGTGCGCCAGTCTGATTTGACCAAGCCTTTTTTCTCCAAGAGTTCGATGTCGGAAGTTTGGTTCATGGTTGCCACGTCGGCCTGCAAACCGTTGGCCACGGCCAAAGCCTGTTTGCTGGAACCGCCGTGCGACTGCTGCACGCTGATGTCTGCCCCCGGGTGTTTGGCTTTGTATTCTTGAATAAACAACGGATTGTATTCTTTATAAAAATCACGGGCCACATCGTAAGATACGTTCAAAAGCTTGATACTGCCTGCATTGGCTGCTGCGCTTTCCGACGATGCGGTGGCGGCAGCGGTTTTTTCTTCGGTTTTCGGCGAGCAGGCAGACAATGCCAAAACTGCGCCGAACAATGCGGCAAAAGAAAGAGTGCGGTTTGCGGTCATGATTGGTTCCTGATTGATCATAAAGAATAAACCTACTCTACACAGGCCGTCTGAAAAAGTGAAAGAATGCTTGGTTTTATCGTCATAACGGTTTGGTTATATAGCGAAATACCGCACCAGCCCGCACAAGATGTTTATCCGCTTGAAGCCACGGCTTTTGGGCTGAGCCACCGTATGGCGTACAATACGCAAACGCACATACGATGCGGCATCCTGTCATCTTTACAGAAACGCGGTAAACCCAATGAATGACCTGATTGTGTTCAACAAACCCTACGGGGTCATCTGCCAGTTTTCGGCACACGAAAAGCACCCGAGCCTGAAAGACTACATCAACGCCCCCGGTTTTTATCCTGCGGGTCGGCTGGACACCGACAGCGAAGGCTTATTGCTGCTCACCAACAACGGCCGTCTGCAGGCGCAAATAGCCGAACCGAAACACGGAAAGCAGAAAACTTATTGGGCGCAAGTGGAAGGCAGCCCCGACGAAGCAAAATTAAACCTGTTGCGCAACGGCGTGGACTTAGGTGACTTCGTTACCCTCCCCGCGCAAGT
This sequence comes from Neisseria sp. 74A18, assembly GCF_001308005.1. Lineage (NCBI taxonomy): Bacteria > Pseudomonadati > Pseudomonadota > Betaproteobacteria > Neisseriales > Neisseriaceae > Neisseria > Neisseria sp. 74A18. Next base: position 28,543 of record NZ_LGZA01000002.1, on the reverse strand, counting down.
GCGCGTGTTGGACGCCGGCGAAACCGACCGCTTGTGGCCGCGCATCCCGCCCATCAGAGAACGCAAAACCGTGCCCGATTTTTGGCTGGAAATCACCATCAGCGAAGGCAAAAACCGCCAAGTGCGCAGAATGACGGCCAAAGCAGGCTATCCCTGCCTGCGTTTGGTGCGGATTGCAGTAGGCCGTCTGAACATATTCGATTTGGGCTTGGAAACCGGCCAATGGCGTTTCAGCTCCACCAAACCTTAAGCTGCCGCAGTATTCGGTATCGCAAATAAAAGACCTTTCAAATAAAAAACCTTCGGATGTGGATTCAGCTCGAGGGGTAACAGCACCAATACATGATATATAGTCAAAAAGCGCCGCAGACGGGCTTTTGCCAAGGTATCAGGCCGTCTGAAAATACCCCTGCAACACGCCGGCGGCCTGCTTCAGCAAACCGTAGGCAAGATAAAACATCATTGCCGCAATCAGGCCGTCGAGTATCTGCCACACGCGCTCGCGCCGGAATAACGGCAGCAACAGCCTCGCCCCGTAACCCAATCCCACAAACCACAGCGCCGATACCGTTAGCGCACCGCTTAAAAACCACACCTTATCTTGATGGCTCAAAGCCGCCGCACTACCGCCGATCAAAACCACGGTATCAATGTAAACATGCGGATTCAACAACGTGAGAGCAAGGGTGGTGGCAGCAATTTTCACGGCGGATACATGGTCTTTGCGGTCGGCACTCACCGACAAATGCCCGCCGCCCCGCCAAGCGCGTTTGGCATTCATCGCACCGTAACACACCAAAAACACCCCGCCCGCCACCGCCAGCCATGCCGCTGCCAACGGGCTGTCGGACAACAGCGCGGAAATACCGAACACCCCTCCGGTCATCAATACGACATCGCACAACCAACACAACGCCACCACCACACCGATATGCTGTTTCAACAACCCCTGCCTCAACACAAACGCATTCTGCGCGCCGATAGCAACAATCAGGCCGCCTGTAATCATCAAACCGTTAAAAAAAGCATTCATCATCCGAACCTATTGGTTTATATATTCAACTTAATTTAATAACATCTCCGCAAAGGCGGATATATCATCCGCCTCTCCCGCGAAACAAGGTATTTTTATTTTTAGCCAACCTGCACAGTCCGCTCATGTCAGTGTTTTAACCGATAAAAATACAGATTAAAACTCTTGCAATTATCTTGCCATTGATCGGATTTTGCCATCAAACAGCTTTTCAGACAGCCTCTCCAAACCCCCAAACCTTTTCCCAACACGCTCGGTTATCCAAATCACAACCGCCGGTTGTTGCCTTTTTACCCCACCATAAACCCGACTCCACACACCAGCCGTCGCTGCAATCTACCGCCTGTTTAATCTTTCAAATTATGCATGCTAACACCCTGTTTATCCGCATTAAATAAACAGGCAGCACAGGCAAACAATAAAACCATGCAAAACAAAACACTAAAGCAAAACCATCACCATATCTTCTTGCTTCGATAATTTTTATTTATGTCAATTTTGAATGATTATTTCATAATTAATGAATTTTAATAAATAAAAATCAAATTAATCATAAAGTTAAATAAATCAACCCCCGAATTGTAAAGCAATGTATTGCAATAGCTTAAATCTATGCTATTCTGCCCCCAGTGCTGCACATTGCTTATGCGCCCATGTTGCAGTCCACAAACCTTTTAAGGATATAGAAAACACTCAGCGTGTTTCAACATATCCCTGTTTTTCAAAGAAGAAACTTAAAACCGTAAGGAGGAAACCATCATGTCCAATGATAAACATGACGCTGCCGGTTACTGGAAAGCGAATGTCCGACTTATCTTCACCTGCCTGATTGTTTGGGCTATCTGTTCGTATGGCTTTGCGATTTGGTTGCGGCCGCTGCTCGCCGGCATCCAAGTAGGCGGTTCCGATTTGGGCTTTTGGTTTGCCCAACAAGGTTCCATTTTGACCTTCATCGCCATCATTTTCTTCTACTCGTGGAGAATGAACAGAATAGATGCACAATTCGGCGTACATGAGGAGTAGGATATGAGCCAATTTGCCATTAATTTGATTTTTGTGGGTGCGTCTTTCGCCCTTTATTTCGGTATTGCCATTTGGGCACGCGCCGGTTCTACAAAAGAATTCTATGTAGCGGGCGGCGGTGTTCACCCTGTACTCAACGGCATGGCCACCGCGGCAGACTGGATGAGTGCCGCATCGTTTATCTCAATGGCCGGTTTGCTGGCCATGAACGGATACGGCGCATCCGCCTACCTGATGGGTTGGACCGGCGGCTATGTATTGCTGGCTCTGCTGCTTGCTCCCTATCTGCGTAAATTCGGTAAATTTACCGTTCCCGACTTTATCGGCGACCGTTTTTACAGCCGCACCGCACGTTTGGTTGCCGTTGCCTGTTTGATTGTGGCCTCAACCACTTACGTTATCGGCCAAATGACAGGTGCGGGCGTAGCTTTCTCGCGCTTCTTGGAAGTAAGCAACACCACCGGTCTGCTGATTGCCGCCGTTGTGGTATTGTTCTACGCCGTGTTGGGCGGTATGAAAGGCATTACCTATACGCAAGTGGCTCAATATGTGGTGTTGATTATTGCCTACACCATTCCGGCGGTATTCATTTCCTTCAACTTAACCGGCAACCCGATTCCCCCTATCGGCCTATTCGGCACCGACACCGCTTCCGGCATGCCGCTGCTGCAAAAACTGGATTTGCTGGTTACCGATTTGGGCTTTAAAGCCTACACCGCCGACGTGCCCAACAAGCTGAACATGTTCCTGTTTACCTTGTCGTTAATGATCGGTACTGCCGGCCTGCCGCACGTCATCATCCGCTTCTTTACTGTTCCGAAAGTATCTGATGCACGTTCTTCTGCCGGTTGGGCTTTGGTGTTCATCGCGCTGCTCTACACCACCGCACCCGCAGTAGGCTCAATGGCACGCATCAACTTAATCAACACCGTTTACCCGAACGGCTCGGAACAACAGGCTTTGAGCTATGAAGCACGCCCCCAATGGATGAAAAACTGGGAAACCACCGGCTTGCTGAAGTTTGAAGACAAAAACGGCGATGGCAATATCCAATACTACAACGACAAATCCAAAGAGTTTGAAGCCACGGCTGCCGAACGCGGCTGGAAAGGCAACGAGCTGACGGTAAACAACGACATTCTGGTATTGGCCAACCCTGAAATTGCCAATCTGCCAAGCTGGGTAATCGGCTTGATCGCAGCAGGCGGTTTGGCGGCAGCCCTCTCTACCGCAGCAGGTCTGTTGTTGGCTATCTCTTCAGCCGTGTCGCACGACTTGATTAAGAAAACCCTGAAACCGGATATTTCGGAAAAAGGCGAATTGATGGCAGCCCGCGTATCCATGACTTTGGCTATCGTTGTCGCTACTTGGTTGGGCATCAACCCTCCCGGATTCGCAGCACAAGTTGTAGCACTCGCATTCGGTATCGCCGCCGCTTCCATCTTCCCCGCTTTGATGATGGGTATTTTCTCCAAACGCATCAACAGCGCAGGCGCAACGGCAGGTATGTTGGCAGGTTTGATTTCCACCTGTGTGTATATCTTCCTGTACATGGGCTGGTTCTTCATCCCCGGCACCAACACCTTCGAAAACGTTGAAGCCAACTGGTTGTTCGGTATTTCGCCCTTATCGTTCGGTGCAGTGGGTGCCATGATCAACTTCGCGGTAGCATTCATTATTTCTGCCGCAGGTAAGGCTCCGCCTCAAGACGTACAGGATTTGGTAGAAAGCGTGCGTTATCCGCGCGGCGCAGGTCAAGCCATCGACCACTAAATTTTGACGGATTCGGGCTTCCTCAGGGAAGCCCGAAATTTTACAATATCGCTTTAAAAACCTTTCCGGCATCCGTTAAACGCATAGGCCGCACCTGCCTGCCGATAATCGGAAACAGGTTGAACAACAAAGAACCACTTGAGAGGAACTCAACATGATTTGGGAATGGATCGCTACTTTATTTGCCGGCTTGGGCGCAGCGGGCATCATACTCGGCTTGAAACTGTTTATTAAAAAGATGCCGAAATGGGCGGTTCCCGCAGGTGCAGGTTTGGGCATGATACTGTTTCAGGTGTATAGCGAATACACATGGTACGGCCACACCCGCTCCCTGCTCCCCCAAGGCACCGAAATCGTTGCCGAAATCCCCGAAACCGCCTTTTACAAACCGTGGAGCTATCTTAAACCGCAAGTGCTGAAATTCGTTGCCGTCGATACCGCCAAAACACTACCCGTAAACGGCGACAACCAAATCATTCAAGCCAACCTATACTTTTTCGAACGGCGCATGAGTGCCAATACTTGGCCGGTGCTGATTGATTGCGGAAAAAAATTGCAGGCGAATGTTAAACATGTCGAAAACGGCATTCCCCAACCCGACAGCTGGAGCCGAACACCTTATACGGAAAAAATCGCAGAAGCAGTGTGCAAATAGCTGATTACGCAGCCGATAAAACAAACGGCTTGAGACCTTTGCAAAAGCCTATTCCGTAATCGGGCTTTCCATTAAAAAAGCCGTCTGAAAACTTTTCAGACGGCTTTTTGTTCATGAAAACGCTATATCACTCACAGCTTGATTTGCCGGTGCGGTGGTTGATTGCGCCTTTTGAAATCAGCAGAGCCTGCATTTCTTTATGCCCGCGGGTGCAGGCGTAAGAGAGTGCGCTTTGGTTGTACGAACCGGCCGATTTGTTGGTTTGGGTAGTAACCAAGTTCGGGTTTGCACCGAGTGAAAGCAGGTATTTCACCGTTTCGATGCGGTTGTTGCTGGCAGCCACCATCAGCAGCGTTTCGCCGTCGCTTTCTACGGTTTGGTCGTTCAGATCGGTTTTGTCTTTCAGTTTGGCATACACCTTGCGCACGATTTTGGTGTTTTTGCCCAATACAGCGGATTTGAGCACGTTGTACACGTCGCCGCGGTCGGTGGCGTTCAAATCGGCACCTTGGGCGATCAGGTAATCCACCATATCTTCATAGCCGATAAATGCCGCCCAACCGAGCGCGGTTTGGCCCAAGCTGGCTTCGTCTTTGGCTTCGAGATTTTGGCCTTTGGCCACCATTTTTTTCACTTTGGCCAAGTTGCCTTGTTTTACAGCATCAAACCATTCGGCATCGGGGCCTTCGGAAGGTTTGTCGTAGAAAATGCGCCATGAAAGTTTTTTCGGATTGGCGATATCCTGCATTTCGGCCATGCTGTAACGGAATTTGCCTTTGGTTGCGGGCGCGGCCGAAGCGGTAACAGGTAAAACGAACGCAGACGCGAGCAGGGTGGCGGGAATGATGTTTTTGATATTCATAAGATTTCCTTCGATATAGTGGTGTTTTAAGGTGCGGCGGAACAACAAGGCCGTCTGAAACTTTATTCGCGGTTTCAAACGGCCCCGTAAAGCTCACCTGCCGATTATAAGCTATTGGTAAAGGTGCGGGCGATAACGTCGCGCTGCTGTTCGGGCGTGAGCGAGTTGAAACGGACGGCGTAGCCCGATACGCGGATGGTCAGCTGCGGATATTTGTCGGGATTGGCTACGGCATCTTCGAGCGTTTCGCGGGTTAGCACGTTAACGTTTAAGTGTTGGCCGCCTTCTACTTTCGGGCGGGCACGGATATCGACCGGCACTTCTTTGTAGGCCACTTCGCCCAACGCAGACAGGGCTACTACGTCGTCTTCCTGATATTTGCCGCCTTTAACGCACAGGCAACGCACTTCTTGCGTTTCATCGTCGAGCAGCCAGAAAGAATGGAGCAGATCGGCATCGGCACTTTGGGTAATTTGAATGCCTTTAATCATGTGCTTTCCTTTCAATAAGTTGGATAAGTCGGATAGGAGATAAATGTTTGGGTAAAGTCATTTTATACTTCGGGCTTTAAAGGTGCTTGATATAGGTCAAATTACGAAATGCTACATTTTTAAAGCTTTTTGAAGATGTGCAGGGCCATTCTTGATGCATTTGCTAAAACGGTATTTGCTTCTACATTGTTGATAACGCAAAAAGGCCGTCTGAAAACCCGATGCGGATATTCAGACGGCCTGTTGCAAAAACTGACGTGTCAGGCTGCTGTGTTTATGAGCGTACCGATTTTAAAACCCGTTTGGCAAAAATCAATATTCCGGCAATAAATGCAGCCAAGCCCAGCCAAGCGGCAATGCCTTGCCAGTTGTCGAGGTTGAGCGCCAGCGGTGCGTCCGAGCCGCCGCCGGTTACCGAAGCGGCGATGATAAAGGCCATCATCACACCGATCAGGCTTTCGCCCACAATCAAGCCTGCGGCAAACAGCGTGCCGGCGCGTTCGGTTTTTTTCAGACGGCTTTCCGTGTCGTTCGGATAGCGTTTGCGGACGATATTTTTCAGCACCGCCGCCAATACCGCGCCGATGATAATCGGCATATTGATGGAAGGCGGCAGGTAAATGCCCATGCCCACGGCCAAAACCGGCAGGCTTAGTTTGGAAGCGCTGCTTTTCTTCAACACAAAATCCACAATAATCAATGCCACGCCGATGGCAACGCCGGTGAAAATGTATGTCCATTGCAGGTTGTGGGCGAAAATGCCTTGGGCAATGGTGGTCATCAACGTAGCTTGGGGAGCGGCAAGGGCTTGGGATGCGTCCATGCCTTCGCGGGGCATCGCACCGGTGAAGCCGTAAGCCTCATATAGGATTTCCAACACGGGGGCAATCACCACCGCGCCGACGATACAGCCGATAATCAGCGCGATTTGCTGACGCCACGGCGTAGCCTGCACCAAATAGCCGGTTTTCAAATCCTGCAGGTTGTCGTTGGAAATCGATGCCACCGAAATCACCGCCGAGCCGCAGAAAAGCGTTAAAGCAAGCATAAAACGGCGCGTTCCCTCATCGGCAAACAATCCCGTAGATTCGCCGATCATCAGCAACACGATCGAAATGGTTAAGATGGAAATAATGCCGATACCCGAAATGGGGCTGGAAGACGAACCGACCAAGCCCGCCATATAACCGCAGGCTGCCGCCACCAGAAAGCCGATAAGCGAAGTCAGCAGCGTACACACCACCACCAGCAGCCAGCCCAAACCGGCGGGAATGCCCGCATCTTCGATAAAGTGGTAAAAACTGAAAGCCAGCAACACCATCATGCCCAAAGTCCACAATATCATGGATTTGGGCGATAAATCCTGTTCGGTGCGACGGGCTGAAACATCGGCTTTGCCGCTGAAGGCACGGAAAGACAGGCGCATGCCTTCCATCATCGGTTTGAACAGGGTAATCAGCGTCCAAATTGCGGCGATACCGATCGTGCCCGCACCGATAAAGCGCACTTTTTCTTTCCACAGCTGCATACCGTAGGCAGCCATTTCCATGTCGGCAGGCTGCGGCACGGCCGATGAAAAATAAGGTACGGCCACACCCCAAGCGATGAAAATACCCACCAAAATGGCGATACCGCCGGTGATGCCCACCAAATAGCCCGCCCCCAACAAGGCCAGAGAAAAACCCATCGGCAGTTGGAAAATGGCATTGCCCGATTTGAACCAATAGCTGGCATGATCGGCCATCACGCGCAAACCGTTGCTGGCAAAACTGAACAATCCGGCCAATACACCGCCCGCAGCAATTTCTTTGATGCCGCTGCCGCCGGAATCTTTTTCTCCGCTGTCGTCGTGCTCGCCGCTGCCGACTTTCAAAATTTCAGCCGCCGCCACGCCTTCCGGATAAGGCAAGTCGCTTTTCACCACCATGGCATAACGCAGCGGAATGGTGAAAATCACCCCCAAAATACCGCCCGCCATACACAGCAGCGAGGTTTGCCAAAAAGGAAATCCGTTCCAGTAGCCCGCCATCAACAGGCCGGGCAGCACGAAAATAATGGTGGAAAGCGTGCCTGCGGCAGAAGCTTGGGTCTGCACCATATTGTTTTCCAAAATATTGCTGTCTTTGGCAAATTTCAGAATGGCCATAGAAATCACGGCCGCCGGAATGGATGAAGCAAAAGTCAGGCCGACCTTCAGGCCGAGATACACGTTGGATGCGGTAAAGATCACCGTAATCAACGCACCCAAAACCATACCGCGCAGGGTAAGCTCACGGTATCCCGCATAGGGGTCGTGATAGTGTGATTGTTGAGTCATTTATGTATTCTCCTTGAGAAAAGGTCTTTTAATATTGTTGGGTAATTTAGGATATGTCAAGAAATGTTGCCTAATTGGAAAGAATGAATGTTAAAGTGTTATCTAATCTAAACCTGCTCAAACACCACCGAACAGGCGGCGGCAAAGCAAGGCCGCAGCCGAAAAACCACTTGCGCCCGGCCGTATATACATGCGTTCAGACGGCCTGCGGTGCTTTTAATCCCGTGCCTACATGGTATAAAATACGCGCCTGTTTTTATAAGGCAAATTGCAGCTCAAGCCGAGACCTTTGCAAAACCCTCAGATGCGGATGCAGTTCAAGGCGTAGCAGCGCAGCGAGTGCAGACATATCATACAGATAGGCAAACGAGCGAGCAGCGCACAACGCAGAAATGCGCCGCAGATGGGGGTTTTGCAAAGGTCTCAAGCCGCCAAAAGCCTGCCGTTAACCGGCAGGCGGTTTGATTGCGGTGCCGACGCAGAAAAATGATTGAGGCCGTCTGAACGGTTCAGACGGCCTGCCCTACCTGAAAACTTATCCGACACTCCCCTTTTTTAAGGAACACACCATGCCAGCTTACCGCTCCAAAACCTCCACCCACGGCCGCAATATGGCGGGCGCACGCGCTTTATGGCGTGCCACCGGCGTGGCCGAAGAAGATTTCGGCAAACCGATTATCGCCATTGCCAACTCGTTCACCCAATTCGTGCCCGGCCATGTGCATCTGCACAATATGGGCCAGCTTGTGGCGCGCGAAATCGAAAAAGCGGGCGGTTTGGCCAAAGAATTCAACACCATCGCGGTGGACGACGGCATTGCCATGGGCCACAGCGGTATGCTGTACAGCCTGCCCAGCCGCGATTTGATTGCCGATTCGGTGGAATACATGGTCAACGCGCATTGCGCCGACGCGCTGGTGTGCATTTCCAACTGCGACAAAATCACCCCGGGTATGCTGATGGCCGCCATGCGCCTGAACATTCCCACCGTGTTCGTTTCAGGCGGCCCGATGGAAGCGGGCAAGGTAATCGGCGTGGCCAACATCACCGACACCCGCAAGCTGGATTTGGTGGACGCGATGGTGGACGCTGCCAACGACGAAGTGTCCGACGAAGAAGTGGCGGCGGTAGAACGCTCCGCCTGCCCGACCTGCGGCTCCTGCTCCGGCATGTTTACCGCCAACTCGATGAACTGCCTCACCGAAGCCTTGGGCCTGTCGCTGCCGGGCAACGGCTCGCTGCTGGCCACCCACGCAGGCCGTAAAGAACTGTTTTTGGAAGCAGGCCGTCTGATTGTGGAAATTACCAAACGCTATTACGAGCAAGACGACGAGAGCGTATTGCCGCGCAGCATTGCCACCAAAGCCGCGTTTGAAAACGCTATGAGTTTGGATGTGGCGATGGGCGGTTCCACCAACACCGTGCTGCATCTGTTGGCCGCCGCCAGCGAAGCGCAAGTGGATTTCAAAATGGCCGACATCGACCGCATCAGCCGCCAAGTGCCGTGTTTGTGTAAGGTTGCACCGGCCACGCAGAAATACCACATGGAAGACGTGCACCGCGCAGGCGGCGTGATGGGTATTCTGGCCGAACTCGACCGCGCCGGCTGCCTGAAAACCGATGTTTCCACCGTTCACGAAAAAACCTTGAAAGACGCGCTGGCGAAATGGGACATCACAAACCCCGCCAACGAAACCGCACATGAGCGCTACAAAGCCGCACCGGGCGGCGTGCGCACCACCGAAGCCTTTTCGCAAAACCGACAATGGCCTTCGCTCGATCTCGACCGCGAAAACGGCTGTATCCGCAGCAAAGCGCACGCTTATTCGCAAGACGGCGGCTTGGCGGTGCTGTTCGGCAACATCGCCGAACGCGGCTGCGTGGTGAAAACCGCCGGTGTGGACGACAGCATTCTCACATTCACCGGCCGCGCGCGCGTGTTTGAAAGCCAAGATGCCGCCGTGGCAGGCATTTTGGACAACCAAATCGTTGCGGGCGACATCGTGATCATCCGCTACGAAGGCCCGAAAGGCGGCCCGGGCATGCAGGAAATGCTGTATCCGACTTCTTACCTGAAATCCAAAGGCTTGGGCAAAGCCTGCGCCCTGCTGACCGACGGCCGTTTTTCAGGCGGCACTTCCGGCTTGAGCATCGGCCACGTTTCGCCCGAAGCGGCAGAAGGCGGTGCCATCGGTTTGGTAAAAGAGGGCGACACCATCGAAATCGACATCCCCAACCGCAGCATCCGTTTGGCCGTTTCCGATGAAGAGTTGACCGTGCGCCGCAGCGAAATGGAAGCGCGCGGAGCCAAAGCGTGGAAACCCGAAAACCGCGACCGCCACGTTTCCGCCGCCTTGCGTGCCTACGCCGCCATGACCACTTCCGCCGACACCGGCGCGGTGCGCGACGTTTCACAGGTAGAACGCAAGTAAGCGCACAACGGGTTTGCCCATCAGCAAAGATATCAGGCCGTCTGAACAGATTTCAGACGGCCTGATTCATGTAGGGCGGGCATCCCTGCCCGCCATCGCGCTTTGTAGAGTAAACCAACTTAAAAATAGGACATCGGTCATACTCGGGGCAATCCCGAATATGACGGTTTATGTTATCCAACTGAAGTGAATTGACTATATACAGCGGATTCGCATCAACCGTTCAATATCATTCAAACGGCTTTCTCTGCCAATACGGTTTAACCGTTTTCAGACGGCCTGCCCGCACCTCTTCTCCCGCTCCCAATTCAAACACCAACGCGCCCGACAAATCGGTACGCAGCAGTTCGATACCGTGGGCTTTCACGCGGTTTTGCACCGCAGCGGCGGGGTGTTTGTAGGCATTGGCATAACCGCTCGAAGCCACGGCGTATTGCGGTGCAACGGCATTCAGAAAACCGCCCGCCGACGAAGTGTCGCTGCCGTGATGCCCCAATACCAGCACTTGGCTGTACAAACCTTCGCCGTATTTTTCCACCAACGCCAGCTCGCCGCGTTTGCCCAAATCGCCCGTTACCAGCAGCGACTGCCCGTCCGCCAATACGCGCAGAACGCAGCTTTGCTCGTTGTCGTCGACTGTTTTCGGGTTTTCAGACGGCCTCAAAAACTCAAACACCGCACCGTCCCATTGCCATTGCCGCTCCCTGCAAAACTCGGCGCCCTGATAAAACGCAGGCTGCCCCGCCCGGATTTCGCGCGGCTGTTTCGAGCGGCGGATTTCGGCAAAACCGCCGTCGTGGTCGGCATCGTGATGCGACAGCACCAGCGCGTCCAAACGGCGCACACCGGCGGCATTCAGCGCAGGCAGAATCTGCGCGTTGGCGATGTGTTCCGTACCGGTGTCGAACAGCAGGTGATGTTTTTTCGTCTGCATCAACACCGACAAACCCTGCCCCGCGTCCCACACCGTTATTTTCAGACGGCCTTCTTCAACAGGCGGCGGGCGGTACAGCACAAAACCCGCCAACACCAGCCACGCAAGCGGTTTCCAGCCCGTGCCGCGCGGCAGCAACACTATCAATACCGCCAGCACCGCCAACGGCAGCAGATAAGGCGGCGAGGCCGCCACCGCATATTCGGGCGCATATTCCGCCACCCACACCAACACGCGCATGGTGTATTCACCCGCCGCAGCCGCCAGCCATTGCAGCCAACCAAACGGCAACAACGAAGCCAGCAGAGCCAGCGGCACCAACACCCACGAAAACCACGGAATCGCCAGCGCATTCACCAACGGGCTGATGAGCGGCAGCGAGGCAAACATGCTGCCCAAGGCCGCCACCGACAACAGCGACACCGCCCATTGCCCGCGCACCGCCAACAACCAACCGCGTTCGTTCAGACGGCCTGCCGACACCCACAGCAAAGCCCCCACCAAGCCGAACGAGAGCCAAAACCCCGCACCCAAAACCGCCAACGGGTCAAACAGCAGCACCCAAGCCAACGCCTGCCACCAACCCGCCCATACTGACGCGCCGCTGCCGCGCCACCAAGCCCACGCCAGCGCACACAGCATCAACACGCTGCGCTGCGTCGGCACCGAAAACCCCGCCAAACCCGCATAGAACAACGCCGCCGCCAAACCCGCCGCCAACATCCACACCCGCGGCCGTTTCGGCACGCGCGGCAGCACACGCAGCAATTGCTTCATCAACCACCCCGCCAGCACCGCCACCATACCCACATGCAGGCCGGAAATACTCACCAAATGGTTCAAGCCCAAAGGCCGGAATGCCTGCCAAGACTGTGCGCTCAAAGCCGACTGCTCGCCTATGCTCAAGGCCCGCATCAAACCGAGGCCGTCTGAAAAATCCCGCCCGCCGGTATCGGTTTGCCGCCAGCGCAGGCTCACCCCTTCGCGCACACGCAACAGCACACCGGCACGGTTTTCCGGCAACGGCTGCCTTTCCTTGCCGATGCTGCCCACCCCGTTGATGCCGTCGGCCAGCGCCCACGCCTCACGGTTGAAACCGCGCAAATTAACCTCGCCCACCGGCGGCCTAACCCTTGCCTTAACCTGCCAGCGGCTGCCGGCCGGCCAATCGCGCAGGCCGTAATCCGACAGCAGCAAACGGTATTCCCGCCCCGCATCATCACTCGCCCGTGCCGTAAAACGCACCCGTTTGTCGTCGCGCTGCGGCAAATCCGCCACTTCTATTGTGAGCGGCACAGAGGCCGTCTGAACCGCAGGCCATTGTTGCTCCAAAGCAAACTGCGTGCGCCAGATGCCGTATAGCGCGCCGGAAAAACCTATCAGCAGCCAAGCCGCCGCCCGAAACCGCCACGCCGTGGCAAACAGGCACAGCCATGCCGCCGCCAGCACCGTCCAAGACGGCACGGTAGGCAGCGCAAACGAAACAACAACGCCGCTTACCCAGAGCGGCAGCCAGAAACGGGGCATAAAGATGGTTTTTTAAAAAATAATAAAGACAAGTATGATAAAGAAAAATCAGAATATCGTCAGGAAGAATATCGTTGGAAAGATGTGCTGACCGCCATGCCTTTCAGACGGCCTGTTCAACCGCCCCGCCCTCTGTTGCATGAATGCCGGTTCAGTATCGGGCAAGCCTTGCCTAAACAGGGTCGGTATGCACCAACACATCCGCCTCGGCAAACAAAGCCTTCACTTTTGCCGCCGCCGCTTTGGCAATATCGTGCGATGCCGAGAGCGTCATTTGCGCGTCCAAATCAATATGCAGCTGCACAAAAACCATGCCGCCCGAACGGCGTGTTTTCAAATCATGCACCCCTTGTATCTCGGGCAGGGACAACACCGCCGAACGCACCGCTTGCACTTCCTGCGCCGAAAGCGAGTGATCCATCAGCGTGTTAACCGCCTCCCTGCCGATGTCGAACGCACTTTTCAAAATCCATAACGACAACAATAAGGCAGGCCAGCCGTCTGCCGCATACCAACCGTAGGCAGCCAGCACCAAGCCTGCCAGCACCACCGCATTCGACAACAAATCGGTTACATAATGCAGCCTGTCTGCCGCTATCGCCTGCGAAGCCTGCCGTCGCAACACATACCGCTGAAACAGCACCAAAGCCGAAGTCAGCACCAACGACACCACCATCACGGCAATCCCCCAAGCCGTATGCTGCAAAGGCTCGGGGTTCATCAGCCGGTTAAGCGCATTGAGCAGCAAAAATACCGCCGAACCGCCGATAAAGGCCGCTTGCGCCAATGCCGACAAACCTTCGGCCTTGCCGTGCCCGAACGTGTGCTTTTCGTCGGCAGGCCGCAAAGCCAAACGCACGGCAAACAGATTAAGCACGCTGGCCAGCAAATCGGTAAGCGAATCGGTAAAACCGGCCAAAATACTCACCGACCCGCTGAGCAGCCATGCCGAAGCTTTCAACAACACCAGCACAAGCGCCGTTGCAGTAGAAGCATAGGTGGCCGACTTCAACAAGCGTTCGCGGTCGGCAGAAGGGGCGGCAGCAGGTTTCATGGCAGTTTTCTCTTGATAAAAAAGGATACAGTCGATCAACTTAAAAATACTACACTCGTCATACCCGGGCTTCACCCGAGTATCGCCTGAATTTGCTGAAAATCAAGATATCCGGGGCAAGCCCGGGTATAACGGCTTCGTTATGAAATTTAAGCGGATTAACTATACGATACGGCCCGATTAAAACAAAAGCCGTCTGAACGGTTTTCAGACGGCCTGATCTGCCGATGGTTCCGGCACGGCAAATATCTGGGAAATTAAGCAGATTAATTGATTTTGTCGATCTGATAGCTGATTTTATCTACTCTGCCGTTTCTGTTGTTGGTAACCAATAAGGTGCGCGGAATAAACACTTGCGCGCCGGGCAGATAATGGCCGTCGAAATCTTGAACGATATCAAGCGTGCCGGCTTCATTGTTCATGGCAAGCCTGCATTGGGCGTGCTGTGCGCCGCCTTTTAATCCGCTATGCAGGGCTTGGGCGGGTTGAAGAGCGCCCAAACGGCATTGCTCTTTTAAGAATATCCGGCCGTTGCTGTCTAACAATACCGCCGAACTTTGAAAGTCTCCCCCCTGAGTGCTCCATTGCACCGGCGGCGGCGTGATTTCGATGTTTTGAGTAATGAAAGAGCCTTCGTCCATACGCCAACGCAGCTCCCAGTGGTTGAGCAGAATCAGGCTTTTGGCATCGGGGCGGCCTTTAACGGAACTGGTTTTGTTTTTGAGATGACTGTGCGCCGATGAAAACATTTTTACGTTGGAAAATTTGTCGATTTGGCGGCTGAGTTGGATATTGCCGTCCTGATTGTTTTGCTCGGCAATGCTGTATGTGATTTTTTTAATGCGCTGCTCGGGCTTGCCGATTTCGTAATGGTTTGCCATTACAAGCAGTTGTTTGTCGATATTATCGGCAGCCGATACTGCCAGCGGCACACCCGATAACAAAAGAGCAAGAAAAATGGTACGCATTTTGAATCATCCTGAATGAATTGTCTGTTCCGCTTTGAGGCCGTCTGAACGTTTTTTCAGACGGCCTCATGAGCTGTCCGTTCAAAGCGGCGTCTAAAACACCACGGCATCAACCGCTTGAGGCGGCCGGCGCAGGTATATTATCCGTTTCACCGCGGATGGGAATATACCGTAAATCCCGTTAGCTTTCCAATCTGCCGGTCGTCTGAACCCCTCCCCGCTTTTAAGCCCCCGTCGGCACAACCGCCCCGCTTCCAAACAGATTTCGGCATATTGCGTGTATAACCCGAAGCGTTCATGCTTTATAATCTCTTTTTTTATGCCGTCCGAACAACCATGATGAAATGGCTTAAACGCACCAAAACCATCGCCCAAACCGTTTACCGCTTCGGCCTTGCCGAGCTGGTTTCCGGCCATATCCGCCAAAGCTGGCTGCGGGCGGTGTTCGACAAAATACCGCAGTCTGCCGAAACGAAAAACGAACCGCTGCCCGTGCGCTTGCGCTTGGCACTGGAAAACTTGGGGCCGATTTTTGTGAAATTCGGGCAGGTACTTTCCACCCGCCCCGACCTCATTCCTCCCGCTTATGCACAAGAGCTGGCCAAGCTGCAAGACCGTGTGCCGCCTTTTGATGCCGAACTTTCGCGCCGCCAGATCGAGGCTTCGCTCGGCCATTCCATCGAAACGCTTTACGCCGAATTTGAAACCCGTCCCGTAGCCAGCGCCTCGATTGCACAAGTACACAAAGCGCGCCTGCACAGCGGCGAACAGGTTGCGGTAAAAGTATTGCGCCCCAATCTCTTGCCGGTTATCGAACAGGATTTGGCCCTATTGCGCTTCGGTGCCGGCTGGGTGGAACGCCTGTTCGCCGACGGCAAACGCCTGAAGCCGCGCGAGGTAGTGGCCGAATTCGACAAATACCTGCACGACGAACTCGACCTGATGCGCGAGGCAGCCAATGCCAGCCAACTCGGCCGCAACTTTCAAAACAGCAGCATGTTGATCGTGCCGAAAGTGTTTTACGACTATTGCAGCCGCGACGTGCTCACCATCGAATGGATGGACGGCACGCCCGTTGCCGACATTGCCGCGCTCAAAGCCAAAGGCATCGACTTGAAACAGCTTGCCCGCTACGGCGTGGAAATTTTCTTCACCCAAGTGTTCCGCAACGGCTTTTTCCATGCCGATATGCACCCGGGCAATATTCTCGTTGCCGACGACGGCCGTTATATTGCGCTGGATTTCGGCATTGTCGGCAGCCTTACCGACTACGACAAACGCTATCTGGCCATCAACTTTTTAGCGTTTTTCAACCGCGATTACCACCGCGTGGCCACCGCCCACATCGAATCGGGCTGGGTGCCCGCCGATACCCGCGCCGAAGAACTGGAATCCGCTGTGCGCGCGGTGTGCGAACCGATTTTCAACAAGCCGCTGTCGCAAATCTCTTTCGGCTTGGTGTTGATGCGCCTGTTTGAAACCAGCCGCCGCTTCAACGTGGAAATCCAGCCCCAGCTTGTGCTGCTGCAAAAAACCCTGTTAAACATCGAAGGCTTGGGCCGCCAACTCGACCCCGATTTGGATTTGTGGGCCACCGCCAAGCCGTTTCTCACCCAATGGATGGCCGAGCAAGTCGGGCCGAAAGCCTTTTTCAACAATCTGAAAAACGAAGCACCCGATTGGGCGCAAATCCTGCCCGCCCTGCCGCGCAAACTGAATATGCTGGTTGATGAAAACCGCCAGCAGGAGATGCGCGATGCCTATATCCATCTGGTGAAAATCCAACAGCAGCAAAGCCTGTGGCTGGCGGTGATAGCGGTTGCTTTGGTATTGACCTTGTTATTCAAATAACCGCCCGAAACCTTTTGCCCGCATCTTGTGCAGATATTTCTGCCCGCTCAAAAAAAGAAACCTAATCATCCCAAGCCGCAATCCGGCCTGAAATGATTAGGTTTTTTTATGCTGCGGAGCAACCGTTTCTACAAAACCGCCAACGGATACGCACCGATCACTTTCACAAACGAAGCCCGTTCGGCCAACTGAGCCAAGGCCGTCTGAACGTTCGGGTCGTCTTTATGGCCTTCAATGTCGATAAAGAAAAGATAATCCCACAATCCGGAACGGCTGGGACGGCTTTCGAATTTGGTCATGGAAATACCCAATTCGGTAAAAGGCTTGAGCAGCGCATTAACCGCACCGGCCTTATTGGGCGTCGATACCACCAGCGAGGTTTTGTCGCGCCCCGTCGGCGTGGTGGTTTGGTGTCCCAACACCAGAAAACGGGTGGTATTGTTGGGTTCGTCTTCAATACTGTCGGCCACTTTGGTTAAGCGGTAAATCTCGGCAGCGGTTTGCCCGGCGATTGCGGCCACACCTTCCTCTTGCGTTTCGGCAGCCAAGCGCGCGGCTTCGGCATTGCTGGATACGGAAATACGCACCGCATCGGGAAGGTTGCGGTTCAACCATTCATGGCATTGCGCCAATGCTTGGGCATGGGCATACACTTTGGTGATGCCGCGGATATCGCTGCCGTTTTTGCGCAACAGGTGGTGGTGGATGCGCAAAACCACTTCTCCGCAGGCTTTCAACGGCGTAACCGACAATAAATCCAAGGCACGGCCCACGCTGCCTTCGGTCGAATTTTCAACCGGCGTAACCACATAATCGGCCTGACGGGCTTCTACCAAACGGAAACCTTCGTCGATAGTCGTGCAGGCTTGCGTGCGGGCGGCATGACCGAAATGTTTAACCGCCGCCTGTTGGGTAAATGTGCCCGCCGGGCCGAGATAAGTGATGGTTAGCGGGCGTTCAACCGCCAAACACTCGCTCATTACTTCGCGAAACAGCCGCGTAACCGCTTCATCGGGCAGCGGCCCTTGGTTTAAATCTTGAATCCGTCGCAAAACCGCCGCTTCCCGTTCCGGACGGTACACCGTACCCGTTCCTTTTAATTCTCCAATCGCACGCGCATGTCCGGCGCGCTCGTTGAGCAGGCGCAGAATGGTGGCATCTATTTCATCAATCGCATTGCGGTGCGGCAGCAGTTTATCGTCGGCAGTCATTATTCTTATCCGTATCGGCAAAATGATGGGAAGCTGATTTTAACATTATTCGCCTATAAGTTATCAGGCCGTCTGAAAATAGCGGATCACCGCTGTCGAAATCGTTCGGCGGCAACGCCAACCCATATTTTCAGACGGCCTCAAGCCCGCAACATTCATCACAACATCTTGCCGCCGCGGTTTTCCAACCAAGCATCACGCGAGCACAGCCACAACAGAATAACGCCCATCATCGTACACACCAGCATCATCCCCGCCATAACCAGCGCCGTACCGTTGTGCAGCCAAGTCGTAAGCATACCCATAACCGCTCCGATTACCGACTGGCACACCCCCAGCACCGCATTGGCGCTGCCGCCCTCTTTTCGGAAATACTCCATAAAGCATGCTTGGGTGTTAGCGGTAATCAACCCCTGCGTACCTACCGACACCACAACGAATCCCACCAAAAGCCACATATGCGGCAGCTTCAACCACCACACCGATGCAAACATCAAAGCATTGGCAATAAGTTGCACGGCAATACCCCATTTCAAAATATCCTGAGCATGCGTACCGTTTTTCAAGCGCCATGCCGTAACACGGTTAAACAGCGCCATCGTTATGATGTTCATACCGAAAACCCACGCATAAGCATGTGCCGAAACACCATACAGCTCCATATAAACAAACGATGATTCGGTTAAAAAAACAAACATCGAAGAAAAACTGAAGGCTTGGAAAAACAGATAACCCAAGGCAGGCTTGGTGGACAATACACTTTTATAACGCCCTAACACCACCGGAAAAATACGTCCGTCTATACGGCCGGTTTCTTTCGGCTTCGCCAAACAGATATAAAGCAAACACCACACGGCCGCAGCATAAACGCCTAAAAAAACAAAAATAGCACGCCAACCGCCCAAACTTTTCAAGGCCGCTCCCAGCATCGGCGCCAACAGAGGCGCGGCCATCATGATAATGCCGATCAAGGCAAACATTTGCGCGGCCTGACGGCCCTCGTAATGATCGCGCACCGTCGCCCCCACAACCACCACAGCCATCCCCGCACCAAAGGCTTGCAGCAACCTCAGCAGCAGCAATTGCTCCACCGTTTGAACCGCCGCCAACCCGGCAACACTGATTAAATAAACCACCAAACCCAGCAATGCAATGATGCGGCGGCCTTTAATATCCGAAAGCGAACCGCCCACAATCTGCCCCGCCGCCACGCCGAACAAAAAAGCACTCAAACTCTGCTCGATACGGTGGATATCCGCCCCCAAACTCTTCGCCATATCGGGAATCGCGGGCAGATAAGTATCGATAGACAAAGGCATCAGAGCCACCAGCGAAGCCAGCAGAAAAGCCATCTGCCTTTCGTTAAGCACAGGAGGAGTCAGGGGCATAACACAATCTTTCCAACAAGAAATCAATATAATAAACCAAGCCACCCGAAGGCGGCTTGGTAGTCGTGCGGCAAATAAATTCACTTGGTTACGGGAGAGCACAACACACTTGCACCCGATATCCGCCAACCTCATCGGTTATCGGCACACGGGATATCCGCTTCACGCACAAGTGCGGCACGCATGGTTTTTCAATCAATTAGCCGTATGTATTATACAACGCAGCAACATGATGCGTGAAACCGCCTTTGCGAAAGCATACTCTAACGCTCAGGAAAAGAACCCAAACAGAGACCTTTGCGCCCATCATACGATAAACAAGCGCACGGGCAGCATACGAAGCAATAACGCACTGCAAACGGAGTTTCGGCAAAATGCTTAAACCGTAAAAAAACCTGCCGCAAATGCGGCAGGTTGGCTTTCAGACAAAGGAACTTGCGAATAAACGGCACACATACAGCTTAAAGCATTCAAACCGTTATTCCGAAGCCCCCTGTTTCGCGGCCGTTTATTTCACAACACCGCTTGCGATATTCACACCGGAAGCATCCAGCGGAGTAGCCGTTGCTGTGGTTTTATCTGCACTTTTGGTTTTAGCTGCTTTTGAAGCAGATACTTTGGTCTCGCCCGGCTTTTTAATGGTTTGTTCGGCCGGAGCAGCAGTTACGGCAGCAGACATGGCAGCCAGCGATAAAATTAAAGCAAACTTTTTCATTTGTATATCCTTATAAAATCAATAAAATAAAATCAATAAAACACCATGTTCGAAAACATGTGCTTGTGAGAAAGAATCGACAAAGAAAAGTTCATCGGGCCGGATGGCAGCCGGTTAAAAAATATTAAGTTGATTCAATGCCATAAAAATAAAACCACTCTACCGGAAACATCCTTCCGAACCGCCGCCTTACCGTATGGCTTTTTTTCAGACGGCATCCCTATTTGGCGTGCAACCCATATTTCATTGATAAAAAACTGCAAACCGTTTCAACATTAAACATCGCTTGGCACAAGCTTCACAGAATTTTTCCCGCCGATATCGGCCGATGCAGGGAAGCAATGCGAAAAAAATGCCGCTTAAGCGGCAAAAATCTGTTCGGCACAGGCCGAGTTTCTCGGCTCGGATTCCGATATCAAACATTACGCCGGTCAATGATGCGTGCCGACGCCTACGGTCAGTAGCGCGGCGTTTCCGAATCCACCAAAACCGACCAAGCATCAATCCCGCCCTGCAGGTTATACAGCTGCTCGAACCCGGCTTCCGCCAAATACATGGCCGTATGCAGGCTGCGGATGCCGTGATGGCAATACACCACAATCGGCACATCGTCGGGCAACTCGTTATAACGCATGGGAATCAGATTCATCGGAATATGGGTATGGCCGGGTAAAGCACACAAATCCACTTCTTCGTCGGTACGCACATCGAGCAGCACAAACTGCATGCCCTCGTCCAACCATTGCTTTAACTCGATAGGAGAAATTTGCGGAATCATTTTCGGTTCACTTTCCACCCGTTTGCTCTACGGATTTCTGTTGTCTCAAAATAATAAGGCCGTCTGAAAAAGCTTTTTCAGACGGCCTGATCGTCAAGCTTAAAAATTAAATTTTGCAGAAGGCGATAAAGTCGGCGTTTTCAATCCGGGGATATAAGTGTCAAACAGCACTTCTTCACTAAACGAATCGCCGTTGCGCGTAATCAGCAAAGCACGCTGAACCGGTGCTTCACCCACCACCACAACCATGCGTCCGCCGTTACTCAGCTGGTTTTTCAACGCTTCCGGCACTTCGGGCACGGCTCCGCCGATATATACCGCATCAAAAGGCGATTGCCCCGACACGCCCGCCAAACCGTCGCCAACCTGATAAATGATTTTATTGAAACCCAATTTATCCAATACCGCTTTGGCACGTTGCTGCTGCTGTTCGTCAACATCCACGGTAACCACATTGGCACTGAGTTTGCTCAATAAGGCCGCCGTATAACCCGACCCCGTACCGACTTCCAACACCTTGTCGTCCGCCTTCAAAGCCAGCCCCTGAATCAGGCGGGCCACGATTTTAGGCTCCAACATGCTGCCGCCGTTGGGCAGCGGCAACGTTTTATCCGCATAAGCATAAGCCTGCTGCGATTGGTCAACAAAATATTCGCGCGGAACTTCGCTCAACGCATCCAAAACATCGAAGTCCAACACATCCCAAGGGCGGATTTGTTGCTCTACCATATTGAAACGTGCCTGATCAAAATTCATTCCGTGCTCCGTGATTATTTTATTCGGTGTGGTTAACTGCACTCCCGGCCGCATCGCCCGAGAAAGCATGGTTTATCAACTAAAAATATAAATATACAGCCCAATCAAATACAGCGCATGATTATAATGGTTTTCCCCGCAGTATAACAGTATTTTTCAGACGGCCTCAGGCTTGGTTGTCGGCAATCATTTCCGCCAGCCTGCCCAAATAATATTCATCCGTACTGTCGAAACAGGCGGTGGTTTCCGCATCGGCATCCAACACCGCAATCAACCTGCCCGATTGGTTTTTCACCGGCACGACAATTTCCGACTGCGACAAAGACGAACAGGCAATATGATCAGGATGCCGGTTAACGTCTTCCACCACAATCGTCTGCCCCTGCGCCCAAGCCTGACCGCACACGCCCCTGCCGAAAGGAATACGCGTACACGCCAACGGCCCCTGAAACGGCCCGAGTACCAATTCGCGCTTTGTCTCATCTGCAAGATAAAAACCCACCCACAACCAACCGAATGCCGCTTTCAATACCGCAGCAATATTGGCCAAATTCGCAATCAAATCGGTTTCATCCCCAATCAGGCTCTCAATCTGAGGCAGAATTTCCTGATAAATTTCCGCCTTATCCGTACTTTCTATATGAAGCTCGTGCATGTCGTTTGATTCCATACCAATCCATTAAAACAAACAGCATTGTCAGGCCAAGCCGTTTACACGGTCAAGTCTGCCGCCCCCTTACGCAAAATACCAAATAAAATTTCTATAAAATTCAATAAAAACACACATCCTTTTCATTTTCTCTACATATTAAACCGCCACACACCCTGTCAATGTGCGTTAAAATCAAAACATTCTGGAAGTAAATAAAGGACCAAATCATGTGGGATAAAAAATGGGTTATCGGCAACTGGAAAATGAACGGCCGCCTGCAAAACAATAATGCTTTAATGCACCGTTTCCGCATTATGCCCACAGCAGACCGGGTCGTCATCGGCTTGGCCGCTCCCACCGTATATCTGCTCCAGCTGCACAACGCCATGCAGATTGTGCTGAACAACCGCATTCTTACCTGCGCGCAAGATGTCAGCCGCTTTCCCAACAACGGCGCCTACACCGGCGAAGTATCCGCCGACATGATGGCCGACATCGGCGTCGATATCGTATTGATCGGGCACTCCGAACGAAGCCTGTATTTCGGTGAAAAGAACGAAATCCAGCGTCAAAAAATGGTCAACGTATTAAACGTCGGTTTGACTCCCCTTTTGTGTGTCGGCGAAAGCTTGGAAGAGCGCGAAGCAGGCCGCGAACAGGAAATCATCGCCCACCAACTTTCCATTTTAGAAGGGCTTGACACCAAAAACATCGCCGTAGCTTACGAACCCGTGTGGGCCATCGGCACAGGCAAAGTTGCCACAACCGACCAAATTGCCGCCATGCACGCATTTATTCACAAACAAATCTTGTCATTGTGCGGCAACGATGTTAATATTCGCATCCTTTACGGCGGAAGCGTCAACGCAAACAATGCAGCAGACATTTTCGCCGTGCCCTATGTAGACGGCGCATTAGTAGGCGGAGCCTCGTTATCATACGATTCATTTACCGCCATTATCGATGCCGCACAAGATTCGTAAAGATTATGGAAGCTTTTAAAACCGTTATTTGGATTATCAATATCTTCTCCGCCTTGGCAGTTATCGTGCTGGTTTTGATGCAGCATGGCAAAGGCGCAGACGCAGGTGCCACATTCGGTTCTGGAAGCGGTAGCGCACAAGGCGTATTCGGCTCAGGCGGCAATGCCAACTTTTTAAGCCGCAGCACCGCCATAGCAGCAACCATTTTCTTTGCCACCTGCATGGCCATGGTTTACACCAATACCCATAGCAGCAAGCACGGATTGGATTTCAGCACGGTACAGCAAAGCACTCCTGCTCCGGTACAAACCCTTCCTGCGGACAATACACAGCAAACACCTGCATCTCCTGCAAAATAAATACTTGTTTGGTTAACTTTTAGTTAATCCATACAACAAATTTAATTTAAATTGAAAAAATTATAAGTTTTATGCCGACATGGTGGAATTGGTAGACACGCTATCTTGAGGGGGTAGTGACCCTAGGTCGTTCGAGTTCAAGTCTCGATGTCGGCACCATCAAAAAAACAGCCCGATTTTCGGGCTGTTTTTTTACATCCCCACTAATATGGTTACTTTAACAACCGGCTTATAAATTTTATCTTTACTTCAACAAGCTATAACAAAAAATGCAGCTTACCGAAACTATTTCTGCTATATTTTTCCCGGCTTCTCTGTTAGTTATTATCGAGGCCGTCTGAGTATGGATTATTGTGATTTTGCCAACACGCTACCGAATGATACAGGCAATCCGAACAAGCATTACCACGATCATGTTTACGGCTTTCCCGTCTGCAGTGACAACGAGTTATTTGAACGTTTGGTATTGGAAATCAATCAAGCGGGGCTGAGCTGGACGTTAATCTTAAAGAAACAAAAAGCTTTTCAGACGGCTTATTCAGGTTTCGATATTTCTGCGGTTGCCGCTTATGACGATGCCGACCGTACCCGCTTATTGAATGATGTGGGTATTATCCGTAACCGTTTGAAAATTGATGCGGCCATTTATAATGCACGGCAGCTGTTAATCTTACGGCAGAAATACGGTTCTTTCCGCAATTGGCTGGATCAGCACCACCCTCGAAGTCTGCCCGAATGGACAAAGCTTTTTAAAAAGCATTTCAAATTTGTCGGCGGGGAAATCGTAAACGAATTTTTGATGAGTACGGGTTATCTGCAAGGCGCTCATAAAGAGAACTGCCCTATTTACGGTAAGGTTTTGGCGCAAAAGCCCAAATGGGCAGAATATGGCAAATAAAGCTGTTTTTGATACAAGGCAATAAAGCGCAGCAACGCCGTATCAGAAATAAAGTTTATTTGCTATAAACAAAAAAGCGGCCTGAAAAGCGTTATACTTTCAGGCCGTAAACCAGTTGTGAAACGAAGGGAATAAATCAATAGTCGATACGTGAAGAGAGGATTCTGCCGTTTTTGGCATCCACTACCACGTCGTATTCTTGACCGCCTTTGGTAATCAGCTCGACATCATAATGTGCTCCGCGGTGGCGGCTCATATCGAAATCAACTTCTTTGATAAATGCACCGGGAAATTTTTTCAAAGCGGCGTTAGCGGCAGCATCGTGCGTGATGTATTTACCCGGATTTTGCTGCAGGTAGTAATCGTCGCTATCGGCCATAGCAGGTGCGGCGGCAATCATAAAGGCAGAGGCCAACAAAGCAGCGATGGTTTTGTTTAATTTCAACATAGTAAGCATCCTTTTCAATGATTTAGTGAGTTTAAGCAGGGGAACTCGGCTCCCTATGCTTGGCATTCTAAACAGGGACAGTTAGGTAAAAATTAGCCGGCCAGAAAATTTAACGGGGTGTTGCATAATGCAGAATCAAGGCGATGAGGAAACATTAGCGCGGCAAGTGCCTTTGTTGTTGCGCTTGGCGGTTGCGGTAACCGGGCTTTCTGCTTTTTTACAGGTTTATTCCTTACAAGCCATTTTGCCCTTATTGGTTCGGGATTTGGCGGCAACTGAAGTGCAGGCCGGGCTTTCGGTAGGAGCAACCGTTTTGGGCGTGGCCATGATGTCGCCTTTTATGGGGATGTTGTCGGATGCGGTCGGACGAAAAATATTTATTGTCGGTTCTCTGTTGTTTCTTGCCATACCCACCGCACTTTTGGCCGGCGTGCAGACAATCGGGCAAATGATGTTGCTGCGCTTTTTACAGGGTGTGGCTGTGCCGGGCATTACGGTAGTGCTGATCGCCTACATCGGGGAGGAATTCGACGGCAAAGCAATGACACGGCTGATGTCGCTTTATGTGGCGGGAACGGTATTAGGCGGCTTTCTCGGGCGTTTTATTCTCGGCCATTTAAGCGAAATCATCGGATGGCGCGCAGCGTTTTATGCAATGGCGCTTCTGGCTGTGCTTAGTGCGTTTTTTATCGGCAAACAGTTGCCTGCCTCGCAAAAGTTCACAGCCAAGCCGCATTTTCAGACGGCCTTACACACCTTGTCGAACCACCTGAAAAACCGCTATGTGATTGCGGCATGCCTGCTCGGAGCGTGCGTATTGTGCTCGTTGGTGGGCTGCTTTACCTATATAAATCTGTATCTTGCCGAAGCACCCTATTCGCTCGACAGCGGCGGCTTGGCCAATCTTTTTTCCGTATATCTGATCGGCATGGTGATTACGCCTTTGTCGTCCAAACTGATAACCCGTTTCGGCAGCGCCCGCACGATTATGCTGGCCATTGCCGCCTCGGCGGTGGGCGTAGCCGGCACATTATTTGCCCCGCTTCCCGTTATTATTGCCGCGTTGGTTTTGATGTCTTCCGGCGTATTTATTACTCAGGCCGCCACCATCAGCTATATTGCGGCCAACGTGAGGGAAGGCCGCTCGCTTGCCTCCGGATTGTATTACATGGCTTATTACGGCGGCGGCACCCTGGGCGCGTGGCTGTGCGGTTTGGCTTACTCACGATACGGCTGGACGGGCGTAGTGTGCGTTCTGCTGTCGGTTCAGGCTGCGGCCGTAATGGTTACGGTAAAAGGCATGTTGAGGCCGTCTGAAAAGTTTAACTGCTTATAGCCCCCTGATATATTTTCATCACAAAGCAGCAAGCCGCAAACGGCACAGGTAGAACGAAACCGATTCTGTCGCCGCGTTACTTTTGCGGCAAAATCGTTCTCTTTAAGCTACGGCGCGGCAAGAATGTGTTGTGAGACTATAAGCGATTAAACTTTTCAGACGGCCTTCGGTCAACGATATACGGCTATCAAAAACAGCCCGAAACCTTTCCCATCTGATGTGTATTTCTGTGTTTTTAGCCTATTCTGTAACGTCTTCAACAAAACATGAACAGGCCGGTTATTTTGCGCCGACCATACCTGAACATGCCTTTCATACCATCATAACGTGATGGTAAAGTGTGATTTCTTTTTAATATCTCTGAAAACATCATGAACTTCGATACCATTCTCAGCATTGCGCTCGGCATAGGTTTGGCAGCCGGCACAGGCTTCCGCGTATTTCTTCCTTTATTTGCCCTTAGTGTTTCCGCCTATTTCGGTGTATGGCCGCTCAATGAAAACTGGCAATGGCTGGCCAGCACCAACGCTTTGATTATCTTAGGCATTGCTGCCATTACTGAATCATTAAGCTACCTGATTCCTTTTGTAGACAACCTGCTCGACACCATTGCCGTTCCTCTGGCCGGTTTGGCGGGCACGGCGGTTATGGCCTCCACTGCCGCCGATTTAAGCCCGGCGGTTACTTGGGCTTTGGCCATCATTGCAGGCGGCGGTGCTGCGGCAGCGATAAAAAGCACCAATGCCGTTACCCGTGCGGCCAGTACCGCCACTACCGGCGGCTTGGCCAACCCGGTATTTTCAATTATCGAAACAGGCATTGCCGTGGTGATGAGCATATTAAGCCTGTTTGTACCTATTTTGGCAGTATTTGTAGTATTAATGGTGGCATTTTGGCTCTACCGCAAATACACACGCTATCAACGCAACCGTCGGCAGGTGGTCGGTTAGCTCAAACCAATCAAAAGAATGGCAAAGGCCGTCTGAAAAACCTTCTGATGAGTTAAAATAACGCCTTCAGATATTCAGACGGCCTTAAACCATGAGTACGGATATTCAAAAAAACTACATCACCCCCACAGGTTGGCAGGCGTTGAAAGACGAGCTGTACAACCTCGTTAACAAAGAACGCCCCGAAATCGTACAGATTGTCAACTGGGCGGCCGGCAACGGCGACCGTAGTGAAAACGGCGACTACCTTTACGGTAAACGCCGCATGCGCGAAATAGACCGGCGCATCCGCTTTCTAACCAAACGTTTGGAAGCAGCGCATGTGGTTGACCCCGAAACCCGCGAAGCGACGGATCAGGTGTTTTTCGGTGCAACAGTAGAACTTTTGCGCGGCGACGGCAGCGAACAGATTGTGAGAATTGTCGGTATCGATGAAATCGACACAGCAAAAAACAAAATATCGTGGATTTCTCCGCTCGCCCGCTGCTTAATCAAAGCCAGAGAGGGCGACGAAGTGGTGCTGAACGGCCCTGAAGGTCGCGAAGTAATCGAAATACTTTCGGTAGAATATGTGCGGATAGAATAAAGCAGCTAATAAATTCAGCCAACTTAAAAAACAATGTATTCATTATAGTCAATTAACTTAATTTTAATGCAAAGGCGCAACACCGTAGCAAAACTTAAGTGGATTGACTTTATACCTTTTGTATCAATATGCCTGCTGTAATAAAAGATACCCGATAAAAAAACCCGATCTTCAACCGGATCGGTTTTTTTTTAGGGGCTGACGTAGATTAGCAGTCATGATAGGCTGCCAAAATGAAGATAACCCACTGTAAGTTAAAGAAGAGTCTGCAAAGAAAACTGCTTGAATATTTTGTATTGGAAGTAACCGCACGTTCTGCTGCCGATATCTTGGGTATTCAGCCCAATACGGCTATTCTCTTCTACCGTAAAATCCGTCTTGTTATCAGCCATCATTTGGCTTTGGAAGCAGATCAGGTTTTTGAGGGCACTATAGAATTGGATGAGAGCTATTTCGGCGGTAAGCGTAAAGGAAAGCGCGGTAGGGGAGCAGCAGGTAAAGTGGTGGCTTTCGGTATCCTTAAACGTGGAGGTAAGGTTTATACGGTTGTAGTGAATAATGCC